>DATHIJ010000393.1:0-3669 GCA_035489975.1 Propionibacteriaceae bacterium
GCCGGCGATGCAGGCGCACCACGGATTCCCTGAAAACTTCACTCCAGGCGAGCTGGCGTTCCTCGCCTGAGCGCGTAAACGACATGAACACATTGCAGCTGGAGTCAAGTTTTCAGCGCGCAAGGACGGTAGTTCAGCAACGGACACTAGTTACCAGCGGCCCGATAGCGCTCGACTATCTCAGCGGGAATGCGCCCGCGCGCACTGACCTCAATGCCGTTGGCTTGAGCCCACTTCCGGACGGCTTGGCTGTCTGTCTGCGTGGAGGATGCTGGCTTGTGTCCGCGCCGGCCGCCTACTTTGCGGCCATTCGCAATGAACACGCTGAGGCTGTTGCGGAGCCGGTTGGCATTGCGGTCGGAGAGGTCAATTTCCCACTCAACCCCGTCCAGAGCGAAGCGGACAGTCTCCGACGCGTCCGAGCCGTCGATGTCGTCTTGCAGAGTTGTCAAAACTTTGGTCGCCATAGTGTCCTGCTTCCCGAGTGTGCTGAATGTGGAGATTATGGCGCGATCGGGTCGTTTGCGATCACAGGTGGTTAAAGAACGGCCGTTTCTGCCCGAACGGGGTCGTTTGCGATCACAGGCACCCAAACGTCCCGGACGCTGGCCAGGAGCTCACGACTGCTGGTCGGCCCACCAGGCCAACAGCTCCTCGCGGGCGCGCTCCTCGCCCAGCGGACCGTCCTCCAGGCGCCGCTCCAGCAGAAACGCGTATGCGCGGCCGACGTCGCGGCCCTCCGGAATGCCGAGGATCTCCATGATCTGAGTGCCGTTCAGATCGGGCCGGATGGCGTTCAATTCCTCCTGCGCAGCCAGCTCAGTGATCCGCCGCTCCAGGTCGTCGTACGCCGCCCGCAGTCGTTCGGCTTTGGCCGCGTCGCGAGTAGTGCAGTCGGCTCTGGTCAAGACGTGCAGCCTCGCCAGCTGGTCTCCGGCATCCCGGACGTAGCGACGAACCGCCGAGTCGGTCCATACCCCATCGCGCCCCTCGCCGCCGCTGTAGCCGTGGAAGCGCAGATGCAAGGCCACCAGGTCGGAAACGGCCTTGATCTCTTCGCCGCTGAACCGCAGCGCCGCCAACCGCTTCCGCACGAGCTTGGCACCGACCATGTCGTGGTGGTGAAACGACACCTTTCCGCCTGGCTCGAACCGTCGCGTCGCGGGCTTGCCGATGTCATGCAACAGCGCCGCCAGCCGGACGATCAGATCGGGCCGCTGCGGCAGCCGGTCCTCAAGGTCAATCGCCTGCTCCAGGACCGTGAGGCTGTGCTGATAGACATCTTTGTGCCGGTGATGCTCATCCCGCTCGAGCCGCAGCGCCGGCAGCTCAGGCAGCACTTTCGTCGCCAGTCCGGTCGACACCAGCAGGTCGATGCCAGGCCGCGGCCGGTCGGTCAGCAGCAGCTTGCACAGCTCGTCGCGAATGCGCTCGGCGGAGATGATCGAGATACGGTCGGCCATGTTTCTCATTGCCGCGACCACCTCTGGCGCCGGGCCGAACCCCAGCTGAGCGACAAAACGTGCCGCGCGCATCATCCTCAGCGGATCATCGCTGAAAGAGCTCTCCGGCGTCGCGGGCGTTCGGATGACCTGTCGCGCCAGATCGTTCAATCCCCCGTACGGGTCGACGAATCTCTTGTCAGGTATCGCCACGGCCATCGCGTTGATAGTGAAATCGCGGCGATGAAGATCACCTTCCAGCGTGTCGCCGAATGCAACTTCTGGCTTCCGGCTGTGCCCGGCGTAGACGTCGGATCGGTAGGTCGTGACCTCGATGATCCAGCTGGCGTCGCCGGCCTCGACCTTGCAGCCGATCGTGCCGAACTCCTTGCCGATGGTCCAAACCGCAGGGGAGAACTTCCGAAGCAGCTTCTCGACAGCGTCGGGACGCGCCGAGGTTGCAAAGTCCAGATCGTGTCCGAGCCTGCCAAGCAGCGCATCGCGTACGCTCCCGCCAACCAGATAGAGCTCATGTCCAGCACTCATGAACAACGCGCCCAACCGGTCAGCGACTGGCGCGATTCTGAGCAGCTCGGCCACTGCCGCGGCCTGCACGGAGCTCAGCTGGAAGGTAGACACGCTGAGCGATTCTAACGTCGGAGGCTTACCGGCCCGCTCGTGGATCTTGGGTGATCCACCCGGCGGAGCGCGATACCGACGCTTACGCTCATTAGTTGGGGCGTTCGCGCATCGCGCTTGAAATCCGCCTACTTCGTCGTCACTCGCAGACGAAAGACGCGTCCGCTCGTTCCTCCTCAGCACAGCGGAGCGCGATACCGACGCTTACGCCCCGGAGTCGAATTAAGATGACGAGGTGAGGAGGTGGTGCGCGGTGCGTGCGGCCCGCGTACTGCTAGCAGTTGCGGTTTCGGGGCTCTGCTCACTATTGGGCTCACTATTGGGCTCACTATTGGGCTTGGTGCTGATGCCTGTCTCGGCCGCAGCTGCCGAGCCCGTCGCCTCAGTCGCCATCACCCTGACCTCACTGCAGCCGGAGCTGCCCACCCGCGATGGCGAGATCACCGTCACCGGTCGGGTCACCAACATCACCAAAGAGCGGCTCTACCGGTTGGAGGCACTCTTCTGGAGGAACCAAGCCCCCATCCTCGGTAAGGAGGGCTTGGAACAGGCGCTGGCATCGGAATCCAACGACCCGCTCGGCGCCCGCTACACCGGCTCTTTCCAGGATCTGTTCACAGCCGGCAAGCCCTACCTCGAGCCGGGCGCCTCGGTCGACTTCAGGCTGCGCGCCAAGGTCTCCGACCTGGAACTGTCCCCGACCGATGGCGTCTATCTGATGGGCGTCCACGTCTTGCAGCGAGGCAACAACATCGCCGTCGGTCGTGCCCGGACCTTCGTGCCGGTGCTGGCCGCCAAGCCGAGCAACTCCTTGACGATGACCTCGCTCGTTGTGCTCAACTCACGGCCTTCGCTGGTACGAAAGGGCGTGTTGTCCGATGATCACCTAGCCACTGAGGTAGGCCAAAACGGCCGGCTGACAGCCTTGCTCAAGGCCGCGGAGATCCCCAACAGGAGCTTCGCGGTGGACCCTGCGCTGATCCGGGAGCTGCAAACCATGGCGGGCGGTTATCAGGTGCTGGACTCCGAAGGCACGATAGCCGCGGGCACCGGTCAGACCGATGCGGCCAGATGGCTTGAGAGCTTCGAGAGAGTCAAGTCGTCCCACGACGGATTCCAACTGCTCTACGGCTCGCCTGACGTTGCCGCTTTGGTCCACAACGGCCAGGAGCACGTGCTCAGCGACGCGGCAAACGCCAACAAGCTGGTGGAAGCGACCAGGTCACTGCCGCTTCTCGTGCTTCCGGCCGGAGGCACTGCTGATGCGGCGACAGCCAAGGCCGCCGCTGCTGTACAACCCAATGCCATCCTGCTTGCTGACACCTCGGCCGCAGGTCCGGTGCCGCTACTCGCCGGACCGAATCAGGTGCCAATCGTGCGATACGCAAAGGCCGCTGAAGACGGCGGGCCCGGCCCGGATCCGCGCGACACCGCAATCCAAACTCGACAGCGGATGCTTACCGAAACCTGGATCGAGGCAACGGCGGGAGACAAACTTGCCCGCGGACACGTTCGGCTGATCAGCACGGTAGCGCAGACTGCAGAAGGCGCTCCAGAGCTCGCGGCGCCTTGGTTGAAGCCGCTCAGG
>DATHIJ010000394.1:0-4916 GCA_035489975.1 Propionibacteriaceae bacterium
TAGGCGATGCGGTAGCCGAGCTGCCACTCGCCAGCCGAAGCTGTAGATCCCTCGCAGCAGCCCGTTGCGCAACCGGTCGCGCAAGTGCGGCGGCGCGGATGCGGCCACCGCCTCAGGTCGATCGAGCATTCGCGGCCTTGGCCTGCTTGCGGACCTGGGCGATGCGCTGGAACACGGTGATCATGCTTGTTACCGCTAGCGCCGCCACGGCGACATTCAACACGTACGGAACTCCCAGTCCGGCGAGGAATGCTCCGGCGAGGATGATCACCAGCCGGTCTGCACGCGCTGCCAGGCCGCCGGTACAGACGAATCCCAGGCTTTCGGCTCGAGCCTTCACGTATGAGGTCCACTGGCCGAAGACCAGGCCGGCGAGAGCGATGCCGGCCCACAGCGTCGAGTCCTGCCGGTACACGAAGTAGAGCAGGATGCCACCGAAGACAGCAGCGTCCCCGAGCCGGTCGGAGGTGGAGTCCAGGAAGGCTCCCCAGTTGCTGGCCGTGCCCGTGATCTTGGCCATCATCCCGTCGATCATGTCGGAGATGACGAAGATCATCACCACCAGGACGCCTTGCCACAGCCAGCCTTGGGGGAAACAGATCAGTGCGCCCAGTACCACGCCGAGGGTGCCGACAATTGTGACGACGTCGGGCGAGACCCCGAGCCTGACCAGCAGCCGCGCGATTGGACCGAGCACGGCGACGGACCAGCCGCGAAAGCGTTCCAACATCAGCTGCCTGCGGCGGTGTAGGAGTCCCAGCTGCTGCGTACGACTTCCCAGGTCTGGTCCAGCAACTGGGGCAACGCTTTCGTCTGACCCACTACCGGAAGGAAGTTGGCGTCACCCGCCCAGCGCGGCACCACGTGCTGGTGCAGGTGGGCGGCAATTCCAGCGCCCGCGACCGCACCCTGGTTGATCCCGAGATTGAAACCGTGCGGCGCGCTCGCGGCGCGCAATACGCGCATCGCGTCCTGGGTCAATGCGCCGAGGGCGAGGAGCTCATCGCGGTCTAGTTCGGTGAGGTCGGCAACGTGGCGGTATGGGCAGATAAGCAAATGGCCGGGCGAATAGGGATAGAGGTTGAGCACGGCGTACGCGAGATCGCTGCGGTGCACGACTAGTCCTGCCCGGTCCTCACGCGACTGCACCGCACAGAAGGGGCATTCCTGTTCGTCAGGACTGGCCGGCTTGTTCTCACCCTTGATGTAGACCATCCGGTGCGGGGTCCATAGCCGCTGGAATCCGTCGGGAGTGCCTGGATGAGCGGCCGAGTCCTCCGGCTCTCCCATTGCCCTACCTTCTCCCCCGACTTGTCAGAACTGAGTTGACCTATTCGATTGGCACTCTGACGAGCGGTCCGCAAGATTGCTCAACCAGATTCTGACAAGTCGGTGATTCACACTTGGCGGCGCGCCTCGATGTCGCCCATGATCTCGCTGATCGCCGCGTCGATGGGAATCCCGTTCTTCTGCCGTCGGTCGCGGTAGCGGAACGATACGGCGTTGGCGGCGGCGTCTTCGGCGCCAGCAATCAAGATGTACGGGACCTTGACCCGCTCTGCATTGCGGATCTTCTTCTGCATCCGGTCGTCGGAGGTGTCCACCTCGACCCGGATCCCCTCCGCCCTGAGCCGGTCGGCCACCCTGAGGAGGTAGTCGTTGTGCTCACTCGCGACCGGGATCGCCATGACCTGAACCGGCGCTAGCCAGGGCGGGAAGGCGCCGGCGTAGTGCTCGACCAATACAGCGATGAACCGCTCCACCGAGCCGAACAGGGCGCGGTGGATCATGACTGGCCGCTGTCGACTGCCGTCGGCGGCAGTGATCTCGAGGTCGAACCGGTCCGGCAACATCAGGTCAACCTGGATGGTGGACATCTGCCAGGTACGACCGATCGCATCCTTGGCCTGAACCGAGATCTTTGGCGCGTAGAAAGCAGCACCCCCCGGATCCAGCTCCAGGTCCAGACCTGAGGCCTCCGCAGCCTGGCGCAGCGCGTCAGTAGCCCTCTCCCACTCCTCCTCGGAGCCGATCGACTTATCAGGGTCGCGAGTGGACAGCTCGAGGTAGAAGTCGGTCAACCCGTAGTCGGTGAGCAAGTCGAGCACGAACTGCAACAGGGAGATCAGCTCACCCTGCATCTGGTCGACGGTGCAGTAGATGTGGGCGTCGTCCTGGGTCATGCCGCGGACACGGGTCAGGCCGTGCACCACACCTGACAACTCGTAGCGGTAGACACTGCCGAACTCGAACAGCCGAAGCGGCAGCTCCCGATAGGAGCGCCCCCTGGACCTGAAGATCAAGCAATGCATCGGGCAGTTCATCGGCTTCAGGTAGTAGTCCTGGCCGAGCCGCTTTAGGCTGCCGTCAGGATGCCGCTCCTCGTCGACGTGCATAGGTGGGTACATCAAGTCGCTGTAGAAGCCGAGGTGTCCGGAGATCTTGAATAGTTCGGCTTTGCTGATGTGCGGGGTGTTCACGAACTCGTAGCCGGCTTCGATGTGGCGCTGCCGCGAGTAGTCCTCCATGATCTTCCGCAGAAGCCCACCCTTCGGGTGGAAGACCGCGAGGCCGGAGCCGATCTCGTCCGGAAACGAGAACAGGTCGAGTTCCGCGCCCAGCTTGCGGTGGTCCCGCTTGGCGGCTTCTTCGAGCCGGGTCTGGTGGGCTTTCAGCGCCTCGCGGCTTGGCCAGGCGGTGCCGTAGAGGCGCTGCAGCTGCGCCTTGTGTTGGTCGCCGCGCCAGTAGGCGGCGGAGTTCCTGGTCAAGGCGAAGGCGGGAATGTAGCCGGTATGGGGTACATGGGGACCCCGGCACAAGTCCTTCCACGCGACTGAGTCGTCGCGGCGGAGGTTGTCGTAGATGGTGAGTTCGCCGGCACTGACTTCTACACCAGCCGCGTCACCGGACCCGTCTGCCTGCACATTGATGTCGGTGGCGGCCGCAGCTCTGTCGGCAATCAACTCGAGCTTGTACGGCTCCGTGGCGAGCTCGACGCGCGCCTGCTCATCCGAGACCGACCTGCGACGGAAGCGCTGCCGCTCCTTGATGATCTTGGTCATCTGCTTTTCCAGCTCGCGGAGATCATCAGGGGTGAATGGAGACGCCACGTCGAAGTCGTAGTAGAAGCCATCGGTGATGGGCGGGCCGATCCCGAGCTTGGCGTCGGGGTGCAAAGACTGGACGGCTTGCGCGGCAACATGAGCCGTGGAATGCCGCAGGATATTGAGCCCGTCTGGGCTGTCGATCATGACAGGCTCGACAACCGCCCCTTTCGGCAGCGTGCGGTGCAGGTCCCACAGCTCGCCGTTGACCCGCGCGGCCACGATCGTGCGATCCTCACCGAAGAGATCGAGCCCAGTGGTGTTGGTGTCCGTCACTCGCTGCTGGCTGACCCCACCCGCTGCGATCGTGATGGACATGGTGGACACGATTGGTTCCCTTCCTGTGCGCTGGCTCTACCCGAGGCCCCGGGTAAGCCTAGACCTCGCGCGCGGAAACGCTCGATGTGTTTGCCGGCATCGGCCGTCGCCGATGCTTGCTCGCTCAGCTCGTCGGCTCGATCTGTTCAATGCGGTGTGCCAACTGCGCCAGCTCAACCCGGCTGGAGGTGTGTGTCTTCCGCAGCAGGTTGGAAACATGGGAGGACACGGTCTTCTCGCTGATCACGAGCGTGTTGGCGATCTCGGCATAGGTCGACCCAGCGACGAGGTATCCAAGAATCTCGTGCTCCCGGGCGGTCAGTCCGGGCAGGGCCAACGGTGCGACCCTTGCCTTCGGGCCAGACGCCAGCGGCACCCGGGCGCTTCGAGCCAAGGCCTCCAGCTCTCTCTGCACGGCTGCTGCCTGGAGCTCGCAGGCGAGCTCGTACCCACGCACTAGGGCACGCCGCCCTTCGGCTCGCGTCCGTCGACCGCCGCCCAGCAAGGCCGCAGCGGCGCGGCGCCAGGCGTACACCTCCAGCCAGGGCACACCGCCCTTCTCGAAGAGGGCCGCAGTCTTCAGCCATCGCTCGCCCGACCCGGCGGACTGCCGGGCGCGCCCGACCTCGGCTGCGTACCACGCCGACATCGCCGACCGCTGGATGATCATCAGCGGCGTCGGCTGCCCGGGATCGGTGACTATGTCGGGAAACCGCTCGGCGAGAGATCGGAGCTCGGTCAGCACGGCTGAGTCCGTCATTCCGCCGTCGCGGGCAGCCTCGGCGCGGTCAGCTAGCGCGCGGGCGGCCAGCGGTACGAGAAACTCGCAGAGATCAGGCAGAACTCCCGGCGACGACAGGCCGGCCATGGCCGCTCGGTAGCCCGCTTCCGCGCGGCCAGCCTCCAGCGACACCACGGATCGGACCACATCGAATGCGAAGGTGAGGTAGTCGTGGGGATCACCGATGACGAGCTCATCGGCACGTTCCAGGTGCGCAAACGCTTCGGCTGGTCGATCTTGCCACGCAGCGAGGAGGGCGGCGGTCAGTCGGGTCATGATGTCGGCGAACGGCCCCGGATCCGAGCCGAGCGTCACTCGAAGCAGAGCCTGAGACGCCCGCCAGTCGCCCACGATCAGCCACCCTCTGGCCTCAATGGCCGCCAGTCGAGCTTGCGCGCTATGCGGTGCGCCAGCCGCCGCCAGCTGCTCGCGGCGTCGCCTGAAGTGCTCTGCGTCCTGCTTGCTCAACGGGGTCGTACTTGCGTTCGCCTCCCAGTTCACAGCATGGGCGAACCCCCACCAATCCCGTGCCGCCACGGCCTGGTCGACTGCTTCGGTTGCCAGGGCCAGGGCAACGTCGGGGCGGTTCTGGTCCGCAGCGACCATCGAGCTCGCCGTCAGGGCATAACAGAGGGCTCGGGGATTGCCCGAGGCGCGTGCAATGGCCAGTGCGGTGTTCGCATGCCGCGCTCTCTCGGGATCTTGTGTCCATG
>DATHIJ010000395.1:0-3339 GCA_035489975.1 Propionibacteriaceae bacterium
GTACGAACAGCTTTCAGGCGCTCGCTGCGCTGGTTCCGATCGGTGAGTGACCGGTTGCCGCGGCCCAAGGCAACAAGGCCGGACTGGACAAGTTCTCGGATCCCGTAGGGCTCGAACAATTGAAGCAGCGCATCCAGTTTGGCCGGGCTGCCGGTGGCCTCGACGGTGATCACATCAGCGGTGAGGTCGACCGCCTTGGCGCCGAAGAGGCCGATGATCTCGATCAGCTGGCCGCGTGTCTCGGCTGTTGCCTTGACCTTGACCAGTACCAGCTCACGACGGATCGCACTGTCCTCCAACTCGACGATCTTGAGCACCTCGATCAGCTTGTTGAGCTGCTTGATGATCTGCTCGAGGAAGATGTCCTCGACGTTGACCTGGAGGGTGATGCGCGACATCTCAGGTGATTCGGTCGGCCCGACCGCGAGCGACTCGATGTTGTAGCCGCGCCGGGAGATCAGGCCTGCGATGCGTGCCAGGACTCCCGGGTTGTTCTGCACCAGCACGCTCAGGATGTGGGTATTCGGAACAGTGGCACTCATGCGGCGTGCTCCCATGTGTCTTTGTGCACGCCGCGGGGGTTCAAGGGGGTCGTCCCACTTGCTTTACCCATCCCGATCACAACTCCTCCTCGTCCCAGACCGGCGCCATATCGCGGGCGACTTTGATCTCGTCATTGCTGGTGCCAGCGGCAACCATGGGCCAGACCATGGCGTCCTTGTGTACGACGAAGTCCACAACGACGGGCACATCGTTGATCGAGTTCGCCTTCTCAATCACCGCGTCGACGTCCGCAGGCTCCTCAGCGCGCAGGCCGACGCACCCCATGGCCTCAGCCAGCTTCGCGAAGTCAGGGATGCGGTTGGTGTTCAGATCAGTGTTGGAGTATCGGCCTTGATAGAACAGCGTCTGCCACTGCCGGACCATACCGAGACTCTGATTGTTGATGATGCCGATCTTGATCGGAATACCTTCCAGCGCGCACGTGGCGAGCTCCTGGTTGGTCATCTGGAAACAGCCGTCGCCATCGACTCCCCAAACGATCTTGTCGGGCTGCCCCACCTTGGCGCCCATTGCCGCGGGCACGCAGTACCCCATGGTCCCGAGCCCGCCAGAGTTGAGCCAGCGACCTGGCAGCTCCCACGGCAAATAGTGGGACGCCCACATCTGGTGCTGCCCGACACCAGCCGCGTAATAGGCGTCTGGCCCGGTGATCTCACCGATCCGTTTGATCACGTACTGCGGCGAGAGGCTGCCGTCGGCCGGCTCGTCGTAGCCCGTCGGGTAGCGCCGCTTGACGTCTTGCAGATAGCGGCTCCACTCGTCGACGTTCGGGCGGCGCTCGGCTGGCCGGAGCAGGCTGATCAGCTCGGAGATCACCTCCTTGCAGTCGCCGACGATAGGCACATCGGCGACACGGTTCTTGGAGATCTCGGCGGGATCGATGTCGGCATGGATCACTTTCGCCAGCGGGGCGAAAGTGGACAGTTGACCCGTCACCCGGTCGTCGAAGCGGGTGCCGAGCGCGATCAGCAGGTCGCTGCGCTGTAAGGCACCGACTGCAGCGACCGTGCCGTGCATTCCCGGCATGCCCATGTTCTGTGGGTGACTGTCCGGAAACACCCCGCGCGCCATCAGAGTGGTGATCACCGGTATGCCGGTCATCTCAGCGAGCTCCTTGAGCTCGGACCAGGCACGAGCCCTCACGACCCCGCCGCCGACGTACAACACCGGTCGACGTGACTCGGCAATGAGCCGGCCGGCCTCGCGCACCTGTTTGCCGTGCGGCCGAGTCACCGGGCGATATCCCGGAAGATCCAGCTGGCGCGGCCACTCGAATCGGGTCCGTGCTTGTAGCGCATCTTTGGTGATGTCGACAAGGACCGGCCCTGGCCGTCCAGTACCGGCGATATGGAACGCCGCAGCGATCGCCGGGGCGATATCAACCGGCTTGGTGATCAAGTAGCTGTGCTTGGTGATCGGCATGGTGATGCCACGGATATCGGCCTCCTGGAAAGCATCAGTGCCGATAGCTGCGCTGCCCACCTGTCCGGTGATGGCAACGATGGGAACGGAGTCCATATGGGCGTCCGCAATCGGTGTGACGAGATTGGTTGCGCCGGGTCCAGAGGTTGCCATGCAGACGCCGACTTTTCCCGTGGCCACGGCATAGCCTTCGGCCGCATGGCCGGCACCTTGCTCGTGCCGCACCAGAATGTGCCGGACCTTCTCGGAATCGAACAGTGGGTCGTAAGCAGGGAGAATCGCCCCACCAGGAATCCCGAATACGACGTCTGCCCCCACACGCTCGAGCGATCTGACGAGAGACTGCGCCCCGGTCAGCTCATCTGCCCTCTCGTTCTCAGACATCTCGGGTCTCCTTGCCCTGGCGATCCCGTCCTTGGGATCCGTTGTGGATGTTACGCCTGCACACTGCAGCCCTCGCGCCAACAAAAAACCCCCGCTGCCAGCTGGCAGACGAGGGAGCGCGTCGGTGATGAGCTGAGCTCAGCCGACACGCTGTCTTACGAGGAGAATGGCCCCTGTGCGCACGCGGTAACAATACCGCCCCGCAATCAGAATCAATTCTCAGTCCGTGTGCGTCTTGCGATCCGGAAGGACGCTCGGGCGGCCTAGTAAACGCACCTCCATACACCGACGTAGGGTCGGGGAATGCGCCGTGTCTCCGCCGCCGCGCTCGTACTGCTGGTCCTGACCGTCGCATGTTCTGCGTCGCCGCCGGGCTCTTCATCCACAAGCTCCTCGGCAGCGGATGGAGCCACGGCACCTCAGCCGAGCACTAGCCCAACGGCCGCATCGCCGAGTCGCACGGCCGCCTCCACACCCACCCCACGGGCTACTCCGCGACCGGCTATGAACGCACGGGCTGCGCTCCGCGACATCGTCCACCTGGCGTCCGATATCGGCCCACGAGAGGCCACCTCAGGCAACTACGCCGAGGCCGCCGATTTCGTCCAGGCTCGATTCGAGCGCCTTGGCTACGACGTGCAGCGGACCAAGGTGCCGGTACCGGCCGGTGTCTCCTGGGGTACGCCGGTGCGCCGGGGGACGTCGCTCAACGTCATTGCGGAACCGAAGGGCTTCGACTCGAAGCAGCCACATGTGGTGATCGGCGCACACCTCGACACCGTGCCGGTCGCTCCTGGCGCGGAGGACAACGCATCTGGCGTCGCAGTCATGCTGCAGCTGGCCGCGATGGTGAGCCAACAGCCGGCGGCGCTTCCAGTGCAATTCATCGCCTTCGGAGCTGAGGAGCCACGCGGCAGCGGCGACGCGCTGCATCACTTCGGCTCCCGCCAACACGTCGCGGATCTCTCA
>DATHIJ010000396.1:0-13030 GCA_035489975.1 Propionibacteriaceae bacterium
ACGACGATCAGGGATAGCCCAGCTACAACGGCTCGGTCGGACCGTCGCTTGCGGCGGCGGTTCTCCGCAGCGCCCTGCAGACACCCGACGGTACGCGCTGACCACGTGGCCCGTGGTGTTACTCGTAGGGCCCTGAATCCCAGCGGCGCTCCGGCTCTGAGTACGATCTTCGCGCAACGTTCAGTCGTGCAGTCTCGATTGAGAAGGGGAAATCCATGACAAGTGTGACCATCTTCGGGAAGGGCGCGATGGGCACCGCGATCGCCGACGTGTTAACCGCGGGCGGGGCCACGGTCGACCACATTCAAAGCTCTGACCCGCCTGGACCAGTGAACGGCGACATCGTCGTGCTGGCCGTCCCGCATCCGGCCCTGAAGGACATTCTCGACGACTACGCCGACAAGCTGGCCGGCAAGATCGTCGTCGACGTCACCAATCCTGTGGACTTCGAGACCTTCGACTCGCTCGTCGTGCCTGCCCACAGCTCGATGGCGGCGGAACTTGCCGATGAGCTGCCTTCCTCCCGGCTGCTCAAGGCGTTCAACACGAACTTTGCGGCCACACTCAGCGCGAGAAACGTAGGCCCGAACACGACCCTTGTTCTTGTCGCCGGCGACGATGCCGACGCGAAGGCGACCTTCATTTCGGCGGTTAAGGCCGGGGGTCTCGATGCCATCGACGCCGGCGGATTAAGTCGGGCCCGTGAGCTGGAGGCGATGGGCTTCCTCCAGATCAAGCTCGCGGCGGGCGAGCATGTCGACCCGACCGGCGGCTTCGGCGTCGTACGTGGAAAGGCCGCACCCGACTTGTCAGCCTCTCAGAGGGCTATAGCCCGCTGAGACGCTGACAAGTCTGAGTTCGGGCTTCATCGATTCGAGCTTCGACGGCGAGTTCCGAAGTAAACGCCGGCGGCGGCCAAACCGAGCAGCAACGGGATGGAAATGACAATCGGTAGGGCACCTTGGGCGGTTAATGTCGACCGGTTTGCGACGGTGATGTTGACGAGCGGACTGATCAGCAGCTCCTCATGACCAGCTACTTCGCTCCCGAACGGCACCACGACAACGTACGCGGCAAAGTGGCCCGCATTAACTGCCTGCAACTCCCATGTGAGCTTCTGGCTTTCGCCCGGTTCCAGGGACAGCTGCTGGCTGCGGCTCGGCGACCAATCCTCCGGATCGACATAAACGGTGCCCTCGATGCCCGCGACATTCAGATGCGCCAGGATTTCGCCGGTGGGTGCAGCACCGGTGTTGGTGACGACGGTTGTGATCATGAAGCGGCCGCCCAGCACGGTCTCGACGCTTGCCGGTTCAGCGACCACCTGCACGCTCAGGGGCGCCGCCGCACCAGCAGGAGCCGTGAGCCAAGTGAGCAAACCGGCCAGAACCCCAATCAGGAACAGCTTTCTCATCCCGCTGTCACCCCGCGCGTCAGCCGCACGAGCTGGGGGCCAGCCAGTACGAGTGCGCCACCCGCGATGATCGCGGTGAGCAGCGGAGTGATCAGGTATGACAGGTCCTGGGTCCAGCTGTGGCCCTCGACGAGCAGCGAGGAGATGTAGGCGAGTCCCGAGGCCACAGGATTGGCTCGCAGCAGCGCCTCGAAGAACCAGCCCTGCGGCAACCCGCTGGGGAGCTGCGTTGGCGCGAACAAGATCAGCAACAGGAAGATGCTGGCGCCGACACTGGTCTTGTTGGAGTTAGACGCGGCACTGATCAACAAGCCGATCGAGCCGAGGCCGACGGCCAGCAAGGTCCCGACGCCGAAGCCGAGCGCCAGCGCCGGTCCCAGAATCCCCACATCACGACCGAGCACCCACAGGTACGGAATGCTGATGAGAAATGTGGCGAACCACAACGTCAATGCGGCGATGAGTTTGCCGATGATGATCGATCGTCGAGAAACGGGCGTGACCAGCAGCGTCTCCAGCGTTCCGCGCTCGCGTTCCCCACTGATGCCGTCAGCACTCACGACGAGGGTTGCCAGAACCCCGACAGCTACCGCGAACTGGAGGACGAGATTGACAGACTCGCGTTGCTCGAGAAAGTTCAGCGCAAGGTTGGTCGAGGTCAAGTACGCTACGGCGCTCACCAAAACGCTGAACAGAAAGAGCAGAATCAACCCGCGTCCGCTGGCCCACAAGTCGCGGCACTCTTGCTCGGCGACGACAAGCCATCCCGGTTGGCCTTCGCTGGTACGCACATCCTGCCCCGTCCCAATGGCGGAGGCGACTTGCAATGTCATGCGACAGCCTCGCTGGTCATCTTGAGGAAGGCATCGGACAAGCGCGCACCTTCCAGCTCGAACCGCAGGACTGGAATCCCCGCGGCCGCGACGGCTGTCAGGCCAGCGTTCATTGCCTCCACTGGCGACGCGCCTGAGGCAGCTCCCGGCGTCTCAACCGCAATCCGGAGCAGATCCGGCTGGCCTTCGACCTGTTCGATAGTGAGGCCAGGAAGGTTGGTGAGCGCCTGTCGAGCGCGCGCTACGAGATGGAGCGGCACCCGCAACTGGGCCGAATGCTCGATCAAGGCCGCATCGATCACCTCGCCGACGCTGCCAGCGCCCACCACCCGGCCGTGATTGAGAATCACAACCTTGGAGCAGACCTGTTCCACCTCCGGAAGCAGGTGGGTGCTCAGCACGACCGTTGCGTCTCGGGCATTGGCGATAGTGCGAATAAGGTCGAGAACCTGGGCTTGGCCGGCCGGGTCCAGTCCCAGGGTTGGCTCGTCAAGAAATACCACGACCGGATCGTTGACGAGCGCTCTTGCGATCCCAAGCCGCTGCCGCATACCCCTGCTATAGGTGGAAATTCGTGACCGACCGCGTTTCTCGAGCCCGACAGCAGCGAGCAGCTCCGCGCTCAGACTCCGTGCCTGACTGTGGCTCTTGCCATAAAGGCGCGCATGAAAGCGCAGATATTCGGCCCCAGTCTGATGACTTGGGTAACCGCTGCTCTCAGGAAGCACGCCGATAGACCGCCGGATCTCGGTCGCCGACCGTGACGGATGCCCGGCGATCGAGTATTCACCGCTGCTCGGCTCCAGCACCGTGGTCAGCATTCGAATCGTCGTCGTCTTGCCAGCCCCATTAGGGCCGAGGAGTCCGATGATTTCACCCTGGGATGCCGAAAAGCTGACAGCTTCAACGGCGGTATATGCGCCGTAGCGTTTGGTTAGTTCGATCGCTTCGACGGTCACGCTGGTCATCGGCCTGCCTGATTCGTCAGACCCCCGTATGAGACTTGGTTTCACCCATTCATTCCACTAGCGCCTCAATGAAAGGGCGATGAGAACAACCATTTTACGTTCGCTTCGATCATCAGAATCGCAGGGACCGTTCCGTGGCGTATGCATAAAAGTGTAGCCAGATTCGGCTTTCCTTGATGAGTACGCTCCGGACCGCGTTGAGGTTCGATTGTGGAAGACACTTTCTCGCATCGACGCATGAGATCGACGCCCGATTCGTCGCGCTGGATCTCTAGGGGAGCGGGCATCGAGGTTGTCGGAGTAGCAGCAATGATGGAACCCTCAGGAGCAGACCACATCGTGAAGGGCAGGCGTCATGGAAGAACCCCGCAAGTTGTACCGAAGTCGAACCCAGCGCATGGTGGCCGGCGTATGTGGCGGCCTGGCCGAGTACTTCAACGTCGACACCACGGTGATCAGAGTGCTCTTCTTGGTCATCACTCTGTTCGGCGGAGCCGGGCTGGTGGTCTATGTGGTGATGTGGATTCTCGTTCCGGACGCCAGCAAGGCCCCGCCAACGACTTCTGCACCGCCACCACCGGTTTGAGCCGCCCGAGTTCCACCCCATAGCGGCGCTGGCGGAGGCGCATACGCTCCGCTATGTGGTGATCGAGACACTCTCAAAGCCGCGCGCCACCATTGCGAAAGCCGTGCGGGACCGGATTGCCGGTGACTTCGAGGCGCAGCACGCCGAAATCTGGCGCGCCGGCGAGCGCTGGTTTGGTGAGCAGGATGCGATCTGGCGTGTCCATGCCGATACGGCGATGTTCATCGGCGGGATTCGTGCGCTGCTCCTTCAGGCGCTGCATCCGATAGCACTGCAAGCAGTCGTTGAGCATGCCGGCTTCCGCCGGGACTTCTGGGGAAGATTTCAGCGCACCAGCAGATACATCGCGGTCACCACGTACGGCACGGTGCCTGATGCTGAGCGCACCATCGCTGCCGTGCGAGCAATCCATCGCCGAGTAAAGGGAACGACCCCGGACGGCAGGCCGTATTGCGCTGACGACCCGCAGCTGCTCATGTGGGTCCACGTCGCTGAGGTGGACAGCTTCCTCAGGGCATTTCAGGCCTTCGGTGCCGAGACGCTAGCACCAGCTGAAGCAGACGAATATGTCCGCCAAGCCGGCTTTGTTGGCGCCCAGTTGGGTGTTGTCGAGCCACCCAAGACTGTTACTGAGCTGACAGTGATCATGGAGGGCTACCGGCCAGAGCTCCGCGGTTCAGGTCCCGCCCGAGAGGCCAGCAGCCTGCTCCTTGTGAATCCACCATTCACCGGCCTGACGCGCGCCGGTTATTACCCGCTGGCCGCCAGCGCCGTCTCGACTCTCCCGACCTGGGCTCGTACCGAACTGCTTCTGCCAGCCTTGCCGATCACCGAACGCGCCCTGATCAGACCATTGGGCCGCTCGGCCATCCACGCGTTGCGCTGGGTCCTCAACGACGGATGACCGCATGCCACATGTTTGCTGTCCGAGAATTACTAGACAGTGACGCTGGAGCCGCGGTGCCCGCGTTTGCCGTCTGGCGACAGTAAAGGAAGGTTGATTCACTCCCTCAGGACATCAGTCCGTGCTCGTGCGCGTACGCCGCCGCAGCCGTGCGGGACGGCACGTCCAGCTTGGTGAAGATGTTGCTGAGATGCCGCTCCACAGTTTTGTGGCTCAATACCAGGACCCGGGCGATATCAGGATTGCTGCGCCCTTCCGCAACTAGCTTCAATACCTCGAGCTCACGCTCGGTGAGTCCGGCAGGGCGAACTCGTCCGAGGAGCCTATCGATCTCCGTGGCCGCGGGCGCGGCACCTACCTCAGCAAAGGCGCGGCGGGCAGCGGCAAACTCCGTTGTTGCGGAATCCTCATCACCCAGCTCACGCAGAGCCCGTGCCACCAGGACTCGAGCCCGTGCGGTTTCGTACGGCGCTCCGACGTCGCTCCAGAGGCGGCAGGACTCACGCGCATGACTGAGTGCGCCTTCCTGCTCTCCGGAGGCCAATTCGACGTTAGCCGCGGCGGACGCCGCCATCGCCCGAAGCGCAGAGTTGCCAAATGCCGACGCGATGCCGGTGAGCTCGTCGGAATGCTGGCGCGCCTCATCAAGGAGTCGTGCCGAGACCAGGACCTCCACAGCAGCCGGAAGCATCCAGGACCGGTGCACCGGGTCGTGCGCCTCGGCGAGCAGCCGGTGGATCGCAGTGATCGCCGCAGTTGTCCGACCGCGAGCGAGCCACGATAACGCAAGTCCTGGTTGCGGCTCGTGGCCGAGCTCTGCTGCCTGCCGGTACGCCGCCTCGGCCTCGTCGAGTTTCCCGCGGATCCGCAGCACATCACCCTGCTCGGTCAGCGCCATTCCGGCCGGGGCCACGGTCCCCTCCTTCACGTACCGGCGCTGGGCCTGCGCAAATTCAGTAAGCGCCTCGTCGTACGCCCCGCGCAACCGCATGATCTGGCCCCGATGCAGCGCGCACTGACCGGTGTAGGGAACCAGCCCTGGCTGCGTATCGCACCATCGGGTCAAGGCACTGGTCCACGACGCTGCGCGTGAGAAGTCGGACAGCTCCTGGCACGCCTCGATCAGCGAGCAGTAGGCCATTCCGGCAATGATGGGCGAGACTTCCCCAGCCGCGAGCCCAATCATCGCCTCATCGAGCAGGGCAAGTCCTTCCGGCACTCGACCGGCGTAGATCATGATCCTGCCCTGCATCATCAGTCCTTGAGCGATCAAGTCGTGTTCGTTGAACCGGCGACCTGTCTCGACCACCCGGGCGGCTGTCTCGGCGGCCCTGGCAAAGTCCCCGCGGCCGAGGTGCTGGAAGAACTCGTGGGCGAGCAGGTACCCACGTTCGACGACGTCTTCGGTTTCGGACTCGAGCAGCCGCTGCGCTCGGGCGACCCAGCCGCCTCCCACCGCCGATTCGCCTCGAACGTTCAGCAGCAGACCGAGCCACGAGGCGAAGCGCACGGCTCCGAGCGAATCCCCATTCCTGATCCTGTCCTGGTATCCGCCCTGCAGCGCCCGTACAGCCTCGTCAACATTGCCTAGCAGATAAGCAGACGTCGCGAGAGCCATGGTGTCCTCGGGAGCAAGATCGCCAGCACCCCGCAGTCGGTCCAAAGCGAGCACCCAGTCGCGCCGCTCGTACGCCTCGCGAGCCTGCAGCAACACATCGACGGTCTTGTCCCGCTGGACACTCATGGGCAGCCTCCCGCTCAGAGGCTACGCGGAGCTGAATCAGGCTGCGAGTGCGAGTGACTTTCCGACTCGGGCGTTGATCTGCCCTGCGACGTAGGCGGCATCTCTGCCAACTCCTGGCAGCACCGTCGAGGCGGCCGCGTACTGGAACGCCAGCCCGCAGAAGAACAATCCTGGAGCCTCTGGCGCCACGCCGCGCATCTCCCGCGGCCAGCCGTCGGCCCCGAAAATGGGCAGATCGATCCAGTCGAACACCTGGCGGAAGCCGGTGCACCACACCACATTCGCCACGTCGAGCACTCCGACGCCGGCGACCACCGGTTGCCCGTCGTGAGCGCCAGTCACCCGGCCCAGCATCCGGTCCACACCGCGTGCTTGCAGATCCGACCGCTTCACCCGCAGCATCGGCAGGCCGTGGAACCGGACATCGTCCATCGCGTTGCGCCCGATGGGCGTGCGCCGAGTGATCACATGCTTGGCGAGAAACCCAATAGCCGGAAAGACCAGCCGCGCACTCCAATGGTCCAGCCGTACCGGCACCTGACCGGGGTCGCGACCGGCGAGCGCCGTTGGATGAGTGGATGCAACCTCGAACGCGATGTCGGTGCCAGAGTGTGAAGCGCCCACCACAAGCACCGAACCAGGCTTCAGCTGCGCAGGGTTGCGGTACTCGCTGGAGTGCAGCTGTCGAATCGAAGGGTCGAGATCCAAGGCGAAGTCAGGAATGCTCGGGGTACGGCCGAAGGTCCCAGTTGCCACCACGACGTTGTCGGCGATGATGCTGTCAGCTCCGAGCCGGAGCACATACTTACCATCGATGGCTTGCAGCCGGTCGACAGGTGCGAGTGTTCGCACCGGGAGAGAAAACCGTTCAGCGTACGCCGCCAGGTAGTCGGCGACCTCGTCCTTGGTCGGGAAGGACCATCGCGGACCAGGGAACGCTAATCCGGGCAGACCGTTGGCGAATGCCGGGGTGTAGAGGCGCAGCGAATCCCAGTGGGCGCGCCAGTTGTCGCCGATATGTTCGTTGCCGTCGAGGATCAGGCAGGAGCGTCCTCGCCGCTGCAGGTGGTACGCGGTCGCCAGGCCGGCTTGGCCGGCTCCGATGATCGCTGTCTCGATGTGTTCGATCGTCATGAAAACCTCCGGTGGAAGATGGGACGCTGTCGGACCGGGGCGCGCGGCTGGCGTAACGCAGGTGCCAGACGAGCATGAGTCCCGATGCGACGATGTAGAAGGCGTGCAGGGCCCAGATGGGGCCGGCCGGCAGTTGCACCACGTAGATGCTGTGCACGGCATTGCCGACATTGGCCAAGACGAGGTTCCCGCGGCTATAGGAGCTGAGCTCCTTTGTCCGCCCGGCCTTGATCAACATGGGCAGCGTGCTCACGGCGAACAGCACGGTCGAGACCGATCCCGCTAGGACCGCCACTGTTGCCATGTGGGCGACGCTACGAAGTGAACGACTCCCCCCGCGTCGGGTCCCTTACCCATCTTGCGGAAGCCCGTGGTGGGTGAATTCCCGTACGCCCAGCAGCGACTTCTCGCGGGTCAGAAGCTTCGCAAGGACCGCCGCGGCGACGACTGCTGCGGGCACGGCGTTCCAGCCCGACCGAGGGACCTGACCTAGATAGGTGCCGGTAAACATCGCGCCGATGATCCCGGTGGCAATGCGGCCGGCACGGCGTACTCGGCGGCTGTTGGCTGGAGCTGCTCCGGCGGCCCAACCGGTGGCCGCGAGGCC
Organism: Propionibacteriaceae bacterium; assembly: GCA_035489975.1. GTDB lineage: Bacteria > Actinomycetota > Actinomycetes > Propionibacteriales > Propionibacteriaceae > Microlunatus. Next base: position 8,191 of record DATHIJ010000396.1, read on the forward strand.
GGAAAATAGGGTGTAGATGGCGGCCACCGTTGGCCATCCCCCAACGTCGTTCAGATTTCTAGGACCTGGAAACAGGGCGCGGCCTCCGGTGATCTTGGCGTACCTGGCCACGACCGTGAAATGCGTCGCGTGCGCCGCCATGAAACTGAGGTAGAGCGGCCGCCACACCCGCGCGGCGGGCGGCCCCAGCGCCTGTGTCGCCTGGGCCGCTGCAAAGAGCATCGCCGAGATTCGCGCTGTAAGGCGGACGGTCTGGTAAAGAGCCGCGGTGGATGACATGGAACTTAAGATAGCTAAATGATTGTGAGATCACAATAATTGAGGGATGTCAAGAGGCCGGTAGGATGGCTCCCGTGGCGGACACATCAAGTCGCGGTGAGTCGGCTGGTGCAGATCCCCTCCTGGTTGCGACCTGGCATCAGCTGATGGGCTTCGTCCTGGAGCAGCGCTTCCGGTGGGCCGAGGTCGCTGGCGAACTCGGGATAACCCAGGCCGGATTGCGCGCTCTCCTCGCGATCGATCCGAATCAGCCGCAGTCGATGCGTGAGCTCGCCAGAGCTTTGAACTGTGACCCGTCCTACATCACCGCGATGATCGACGATCTCGAGCGCGCCGGCCTCGCTACCCGACAGGCGTCGGCAGCCGACCGCCGCGTGAAGACCGTTGGGCTCACCCGACGAGGAGCCGATGCCCTGCGCACTGCGCGCGATGGGCTGCTCTCGCCACCACCCCAGCTGGCGCAGCTGACCCGAACCGAACAGCAGCAACTTGCCCGATTGCTGCAACAAGGGCTCAATGCGAGCCCCAACCCCGAGTAGGTGGCGTTGTTGGCGGCCTGATCCTCCACTCCGCATCAATTACTTGGACTGCGCCCTATCTGCAGGTGAGGCACAGTCCAGCTAATTGAGGCGGAGTGCCAAAACGGTGCCATCTCCAACCTGGACGGCCAGGCACGCCCGTCGAGAAGTTATCCACAGATGTAGTGCAACCACCTTCCGCTCCCGAGCTCAGCTCCGATGAAGTGTCTCCATGCACGACATCAAGCTCACCCGGGCCCTGCTCGCCGAGGGTTACAACCACGACGATCTGAGGCGACTGCAGCAAAGAAGCGAGCTGGTACGGATAAGGCGCGGGGCGTACGCCAGGGAGAGCAGGCCTGAAATCACGATCGATGAGCGGCATCGACGCCTAGTACTGGCAACGGCGCCTCAGCTACGGGAGGGCGCAATTCTGAGCCACGGATCCGCCGCGGTGCTGCATGGCCTGCCGGTCTGGCCGGAGGCTCTCGCGAGGGTCCACGTGACCCGCAATCGCCAGGGGAATGGGACCAGGCGGAGCATCGTCCAGGTGCACGGCACCCCCCTCGATCCCCGCGAGGTGACGACGATCGATGGCGTACCGGTCAGTTCGCTGACGCGGACCGTGCTCGACCTCGCCCGCACTTTGCCGATGGAGCAAGCGGTGGCCGCCGGCGATCGCGCTTTGGCCCTGGGCCTGGCCAAAGGGGAACTGGAAACGGGCCTACGGGCGATGGAGCGGTGGCCCGGTGTCCGATCGGCACGCCGAGCAGTCGCATTCCTCGATGTCCGCAGCGAGAGCGTCGGAGAGTCAGTCAGCCGCGTTCGGCTGATGGAGGAAGGCCTTCCCGCTCCTGAGCCACAACGCGAGATTTTTGGACCCGACGGCCGACTCATCGCCCGCGTGGACTTTTGCTGGGAAGAGGAAAGGACCATCGGGGAGTTCGACGGCAAGATCAAGTACGGCCGGCTGCTCAAACCAGGGCAGCGGATCGAGGAGGTGATCTTCGACGAGAAGGTACGCGAGGACGCCCTGCGCGATCTCGGATGGCAGATCGTACGCTGGCTGTGGCGCGACCTCTATCGCCGTGGCGTACTTCGCGAGCGCGTCCTTCGCGCGTTCGCCCGGGCGTCTTGACTCCACTCAACGCCCCACAACTCCACTCCGCCTCGATTACTTGGACTGTGCGCCATCTGCAGATGCTGCGCAGTCCAAGTACGTGATGCGCAGTTGAATGCACGGACAGAGGCAAGTTTCCCTCGGCTTCGGCCTCTGTGTAAGGCTTGGCAAGGTGACCGAACCTCAGCGAGTACGCCGGGTGGTCTCGACTGTGCTTCCGACCGCGCACGGCACCTTCCAGGTTCACGGGTACGCGGTTGAGCCGAGCCGGGAACACGTGGCGCTGGTGATGGGCGATCTCGGCAACGCCGGGACCAACGGTCATGTTCCCCTGGTTCGGGTGCACTCAGAGTGCCTCACCGGTGACGCCTTCGGATCGTGGCGCTGCGACTGCGGCGAGCAGCTCGAGGCCGCGATGCGGGAGATCAGCAGCGAAGGTCTGGGTGTGATCATCTATCTGCGCGGCCATGAGGGACGTGGCATCGGTCTCCACGCCAAGCTGCACGCGTACGCACTGCAGGACGCGGGCCTCGACACGGTCGATGCAAATCTGCGACTGGGGTTGCCAGTTGACGCCCGCGATTACGGCGTTGCCGCCGCCATCCTCCGTGATCTTGGTGTACGGCGAATCAGGCTGTTGTCGGCGAACCCGAACAAGGGCTCTCGGCTCACTGATCTTGGCATTGAGGTGACTGCCAGGCTTCCGCTGCCGGTCACCGAGCGCGCCGAGAACGCCTACTACTTGGCAACCAAGCACAACCGGATGGGGCATGACAGCACCCGGAACCTCCCCGACGTGTGGAGCGACCTGCTGCAGGGCCGGGTGCCGGACCGAGCCACAGCCGGATCGGAAGCGCTGTTGCTCGATCGCTACGGGTCACTAGTCGCTGCCGGACCGACGATCACCATTGCCCAGCTGGCTCAAAGTGTCGACGGCTTCATCGCCTCGAGGACCGGCGACGCAAACTACGTCTCAGGCGCCGAAGACCGGGAGCACCTGCACCGGCTGCGGGCACTGGTGGATGCCGTGATCGTCGGCGCCCAGACGGTTACCGCCGATGATCCTCAACTGACGACACGTACGGTGCCAGGACCGTCGCCGGTTCGCGTGATCATCGATCCCAGAGGCCGGATCCCCCGGGATGCGCGGGTGCTCACTGACGGGCGCGCCAATTCGCTGTGGTGCGTGGCCGCAGGGCTTGGGCCGCCGCCCAAGCTGGCGGACCATGTCGAGGTTGTCCCCCTACCCATTGAGGCAGGGCGGTTTGAGCCAGGGGCAGTGCTGGGCATGCTGCGGGCCCGCGGTCTGGGCCGGGTACTCGTCGAGGGCGGCGGCCGGACCGTCTCAGGGTTCCTGGCCTCCGGCGTCCTCGATCGGCTCTACCTGACGACGGCTCCGATCTTGGTTGGCGACGGGATTCCCGGCGTACGGTTCGCTGGCGCCGATCTGCTCGCGGACGCGCTCACCGCTTCCATACGGCGGTTCAGTCTCGGCCGTGATCAATGCACCGTGTTCGACTTCGCGGCGGCTCGGCAACCTTGGCTCGCCCGGCAGCGCCAAGAGGTCGCGATGCCCAACCTCGATCCGGAGGACCCCGAGCTCGAGCTGGGTGCGTCGTAGCTCGAGCCAAGCTATCGCCACCGCAGCCAGACTGGGGTCCTGTGCGACCGCGGCGTCGAGCCGCTCCTGAAGAAGCTGCTCCACAAGCGCGCTGTCACTGGGTGCGGCCAACTGCCACGGAGTCTCCTGGATGCGTACCGTGAAGCCAGCCGTGCACAAAGCGTCAAGCGCCAGTGTGATGGCGTCCGGACCAGCCCGGCCGGCACGCCGTTGATGATCATTAAACGCATCGAGCAAAAGTTGATCATGCGAGTCCATCGGACTAATAGTCTGAGCGCCGGTGACGCTGAGGCTGAAGAGAGCTGGCACCTGGTTGTTGATCACAGCTCTGCACACGGCGTTGAGATGACCGGTCGTCAGAACATCCAGCAGCGCTGAACATGCGACCAGGTGATGATCACTGCCCTCGGACAGGAGCCGCTCCAGCGCCTCGACGCTGCCATCGATGATCACCGTGCCGTGAGGCAGCGGCAGCGATCGACTAATGGTCGAGTCATGATCAAGATGGATCCACCGTTGCCGAAAGGGAAGGCGGGGCGCGAGCCACCGCTGGTTGGCTCCGGTCCCGGCACCGAGATCGATGATCTCCAGGACGCCGGCCAGACCGCCGCTGTGGGCCAGGTAGTTGATCAACTCGGGGAGGAGGGTGCTCACCGTCGCGGTGCGGGCCGCGGTGTCGGCGGCTGCGCGGGCGGCAAGCCAGTCTGGTTCGACGGTGGCTTTGGCGGGCGGTTCAGGTACGCCAACACCGCCTCTGCCGTCTGCTGCCACCGGGGCAGCGTATCTCTCAGAGCGAGCGCCGCCTGCCGCCATGAGTGCCGCAGCACCGGTTCGGTGAGCCAGCTGCGCAGCACCGCCGCCAGGCCATCGGGGTCGGCGGCCGGGACGGCTGTGCCGGGTGTCTCGGCCGTAGTCGCCCCTTCCTGCAATGCCTCGACCGCACCCGTGCCGGCGGACACAATTGCGGGGATTCCACGAGCCAGTGCCTCGGTGACAACCAGTCCGTAGGTCTCAACGCGAGACGTCAACACCAACAGGTCGGCGGCCTGCCACTTCTGATCCAGCGGCTGGCCGACCAGTGCGCCCGGCACCATGATCCGCTCTGCCAACCCGGCCTCAGCGATTTCGGTCCGTACTTGACCCGCGTAACCCGGATCAGCTCGGTCGGAACCGACCAGATCCGCAGTCCAGGAAAGGTCGGCAAGTTGCGCCAGCGCGCGGATTAGCGTGAGCTGATCTTTGGTCGGCGTCAGCGTGGCGAGGCTGAGCAGGCGCGGAGGTCCAAAATCCTGGCTGCCCCGT
>DATHIJ010000397.1:0-2228 GCA_035489975.1 Propionibacteriaceae bacterium
GACTCCCGTGGCCTGGGTGGGCACGATGGCCGACTCCCCGGGTGTGCCGTCCCGGTTGCGGAATCGGACAGTAGCCAGCCTCGGCTTCGTCTGGGTGGGCGATCCCGACGAAGGGCGGCAGCTGGTCCCTCTCGTTGAAGGCCTTGGCGCGCCCCTCGCCAAGCGGATTGAGGAGCTGACGTACTTGCGGCTGCAGACTCTCGACGACGAGGTGCATCGCCCGGGTTCTTATCGGCGCTACTTCAGAGGTCACTACCTTTCGGAGCTGCGCGACGAAGCGATCGATGCCTTTCTGTCCCAGGGCGAACCCGAGCCGGGCGGTGACAGGTCACGGTTGCCGAACGGCTCCTTGCAAGGTTACGGCGGTGCTATCGCAGCGACGTCGGACGACGACAGCGCCTTCAGCCAACGCAACGCGCTGGTTGAGTTTGTCGCCTCCGCACGCTGGACCGACCCGGCCGAGGACAGCCGACTCATCGGCGCAGCCCGCCGGTTCGGCGCCGCCATTGAGCCGTACGCAAGCGGCGTCTACGTCAACGTGCTTGCCGATGAGGGTGAGGGCGGTGTCCGCCGGGCGTACTCGGCGGACAAGCTCGCCCGGCTCGCCACACTGAAGCGGCGGTACGACCCGGACAACGTCTTCCACCTCAACCAGAACATCCGACCGAGCAGCTGATCGACTGGTGCCACCACTCTCGAGATCGGGGACTGAACGCCTTCCACGGCATTGCGGGTCGGGAGTCAGGACAGCTTGGCCACCGTCAGTAGCACCGCAGAATCTTCCAGCGCCTCGAGGCTATGGCGGTCATCGGGCATGATCAGCAGGTCACCCCGAGCGGCGTCCCAGGACTGGTCTGCGGCGGCGAGCCGTACCCGTCCATGCAAGATCAGCGCCGTCGCCTCGCCAGGGTTCGCGTGCTCGGCGAGGCGAGCCCCCGCGATCATGCCGATCACTGTCTGCCGCAGCACCTTCTCATGACCGCCATAGACGGTGTCCGCGGTGTGTCGACCACCCGCGGTCGCGGCTAACTTCATCTGCTGGCGTGCGAGGGCCTCGAGCGAGATCTTCTGCATGCCAACAGTGTCCCAACTTCGAAACGACGCAGGCCGGCCGGGAGTGCGGGTTGGCAAGCAGTGTCGTACGGCCCCATGCTCGGTGCATGCCGTTCGTGCAGCAGTGTTGTTCGCCTGGCATGATCATCATTGTTGCCCTGTTGGTGGGATGCAGCGCGTCCAACGACACTCGCGGAGCCGAAGAGACACCGGGTTCGAACCAGCAGGTGGCCTCCGAACTCATCGCGTTCGTCTCGGACCGGGAGGGTTCTGATGCGTTGTTCGTGATGCGTCCCGACGGTTCCGGCGTACGACGCCTCACCGGGGATCTGCCACCCGTGTCCCACCCCGCCTGGTCGGCGGACGGGCTGCGGATTGCGTTCAATGCCGGGTCGCCGACCCTCAGTGACATCTACTTGATCAACCTCGACGGCTCTGGACTGACCAAGATCACCAGTGAGGCGCGCGCCAACTTCTACCCCACGTGGTCGCCAGACGGCTCTCGATTGGCGTTCAGCTCCAACCGGGACGGCGACTGGGACATCTATGTGATGAATGCCGACGGTTCGCGGGTACGTCAACTCGTTGACTCTCCGGGGCTGGACGACAAACCTCAGTGGTCGCCGGACGGTTCGCGGATCGGCTTCGCCACGAACCGCAGCGGCTCCCCGGAACTACTCGCGGTCGACCCGGAGACCGGCGAGGAGGAGACCCTCTTTCCGCAGGCGACCAGCGGCCTGAATCCGGCCTGGTCCTGGGACGGATCGCAGGTCGCGTTCAATGTTGTGACATCGCGTGGGTTCGACATCGACGTGATGTCTCCCGGCGGAGACGATCGGCGATCGGTAGTCGCCGGTAGTGCGTCTGAAGAGCGGCCGCGATGGTCGCCGGACGGCAAGCAGCTCACGTACTACTCCGACGCTGGTGGGTCGTGGGAGGTTTACACCGTATTGATCGAGACAGGTGCCACACGGTCGCTCACCGACGGGCCCGGGTTCGATGGTCAGCCGGCGTGGCAGCCGACTCCGCGCTGAAAAGACGCCTGCTGGTGAGCCAGTCGCCGCCAATCAAGAAGATGGACTTGATCAGATCTCGAGGACACCGGCCGCAAGATAGCCACCGTCGACCGGAATCGTGTGACCGGTGATGTACGACGCGTCCTCTGAGCAGAGGAA
>DATHIJ010000398.1:0-2562 GCA_035489975.1 Propionibacteriaceae bacterium
GCTTCGCTGGGTGACGCGCCGCTGAACAGCTGCCGTGCGGCGCGCAGTGCAATTGAGGGAAGATCTCCACCTGCCTGCTGGAGGAGGCCTGCGGCGTCGAGCGCCCCACTCAGCTTCAACGTGGCCATACCGTGCACCAGGGACCATGCGGCGATGGAAGCGACTGCGATGCCCTCAGGGGATTCATCACCATGAGTGCGGGCGCCGGCGTTGAGCTGGGCGGCCGTGCGCTGCTGCGCGTGTTGCAGCTCAGTATTGGCGCCGTCAACCAGCTCTGGCCTAAACATGACCGCGAAGTGGCCGGGGTGGTTGACCGCAGACAAGACGTACGCAACACCGACGGCGGCGAAGTCGCCGCCTGCTGCTGCATCCTCGAGTGCGTCAGCCAGGAGCTCGTGGCCTTCGCAAGCCAACGCTGTGAAGACGCCCTCGCGGCTGCCGAAGTGGTGACGAAGCGCAGTATGACTCACGCCAAGTTCGACCGCGATCGAGCGAAGGCTCAGCTGGTCAACACCATCGCGAGCAATCACCTCCGCCGCGGCTGCCAGCACGGCCGCCCGGAGATCACCGTGGTGATACTTGTCAAGCACACTGCCAACTTACCAGTGGAAAGTTGCCACTGGCAAGATGCGAGTTGGACCCAAGCTGGGTCCGCAGCCAACTGCGACTTCCACCCCTCCACGTCGTGGTGGCGAACGATGCCGTCCCTCGGGCTGCGTGATGCGAGCCGTGTAATCGCTGGAACGCGTTCCCGCAGGAACGTGTCTCACCGAACCTGTGCCGCGTAGTCTCTCCGAGAGTGTGGCATGGCGAGTTCGGCCCGAGCTGTACCTACCTTGCTCACGCTGTACATGGCATGCACGCCATGTACAGCGGGAACGTCCCATGCAGCGTGGGTTATTGACAGGCTGTCGATGAGCCGTACGCGATCCGTCGGCATCTGGCGCGTTTCGACACTTGTGATCGAAGACGGACCCGTTTTGCGCCCACGCTGGGCCGTTTCGACACTTGTGATCGAAGACGTACCGGTTTTGCGCCCAGGCTGGGCCGTCTCGACACTTGTGATCGAAGACGGTCGGTCCCAATGTGGTGGGTCAGCTATGGCGGCCGCTACGTGCCCTGGCAGACGCCATCTCTGTTGCGATCCTGTCCGCGGCCTCCTCAGGGGAAGTCGTCGTTGAATCGATCACGAGGCGCTCCCTGGTCCAGGGCTCATACTCCCGCCGGAGGACTGCCGACCACGTCGGTTTCGACAATCCGTCCACGTCGGAGGTGCGGGTCTCGACGCGGTGCCGGTGCTCGGCTTCATCTGAGCAAATGACCTCGACCTCCACCAGAGCAGAGCTGGCCGTTGCCGCTGTACGCACCCAGCCATCGCGGGTAACCGCGACAGGATTCACACCCTCCACGATGACGTCCAAGCCGAGCTGCAGCTGCTCCAGCGCGAGTTCGTACGCAACGGCATAGCCCACCGGTCCGAGCGGATGAGATAGCGGCGACCAGGCGACAATCGCCTGTTCGATGCGGTCAACGCGTAGGTAGGGCGTCGCCGTCCGGCTTGCCAGCGCTGTCGCAATGGTCGATTTCCCGGTCGCCGGGAGTCCGCCAATCACGACAAGCACTGATCCCACGCGGTGATACTCCCACGTGCCTCCCCCCGGGAGGAGCGAGACGGCCACGACTCCGGAGGATCCCGCCAAACCAGCCGCCGGCTCCCGACAGCAGCTTCCGTTAGTTCATCGCCGCGATTTGGATCAGATTGCCGCACGTGTCGTCGAAGACGGCTGTGGTGACCGGGCCGATGCTGGTCGGCTGCTGCACGAATTTCACGCCGCGCGCGCTCAGCCGCTCGTACTCGGCCTGCACGTTGCCGACTGCGAACGAGGTATAGGGGATGCCGTCAGCGACGATGGCTTCCCTGAACGGCTTCACCGCGGGGTGGTCCGATGGCTCCAGCAAGAGCTCGACCCCGTCGGGGTCTTCCGGCGACACCACGGTGAGCCACTTGAACTCACCGGCCGGCATCTCGGTCTTCTTCACAAACCCCAGCGTCTCGGTGTAGAAGCTGAGCGCCTTGTCCTGGTCGTCGACGAAAACGCTGGCGAGATTGATCTTCATTACTTCTCCTTAGGGCGCCACCGCTCGGCGATGCGGTCCAGCGGCGCCGTGTCGAGGTAGTGGAACTTGTAACGGCCCTCCCTGCGGGTGTGCACCAGACCCGCTGCCTCAAGCAGATCGAGGTGCTGCGAGATCGCCTGCCGCGAGGACGAGATCTGGTGCCTCATGATCAGCCGATTGCAGATCTCGAAGAGCGTCTGGCCGTCGCGGTCAGCCAGCTCGTCGAGGATCTTGCGTCTCGTGGGATCGGCCAGGGCTTTGAACACATCGCCCATGCCGGCAGCATATGCAAGTAGTCACTTGCATATCAACCCCCTGAGCACCTCGTTAGTAGCGCTACGCGGTGGGGTGCTAGCCCGTGGGGTTGCCGCCGAGAGCCCCACCTGGCTAGCGTCTTTTGGTCTCGCTGTACGAGAGATCCGACCCTGCGGAGGAGCGGGCATG
>DATHIJ010000399.1:0-2303 GCA_035489975.1 Propionibacteriaceae bacterium
ACGAGGCGGCGGCGCCTCCTACATCAGCCGCTACCTGCAGCCCCGCTCGATGACGGGGATGGACTTCTCCCAGCAAGCGGTGGACTTGTGCAACCGGCACCGGCTTGCCCCCGGCTTGGCATTCGTGTGTGGCGACGCCCAGTCAATCCCGTTCCCGGCCTCGTCCTTCGACGCTGTCGTCAATATCGAGTCCTCACACTGCTATGAGTCCATGGACACCTTTCTCGCCGAGGTGTGCCGGGTGCTGCGACCGGATGGCCGCTTTTTTTTCGCGGATCTGCGCAGCATGGACAATGTCAAGACGCTCCGGGAACAGTTCAACGCCTGCGGCCTGACGGTGGAGAAGGAGATCGACATCACAAGCAACGTTCTGACCGCCTTGCGGATGGACAATGCGCGGAAGCTGGAACTTATCGACGCCTTGATCCCGCGAATGCTTCACCGGCCCTTTCGTGTGTTCGCAGGCATCGCAGGAACACGGAACTACGCCGGGCTCGAGAGCGGGAAATTGCGCTACCAGCGCAGAGCTGGCAAAGAGCAATCCGGCACACGCCTAATTGGTCATGAACCCAAGGTCAGGCGCCGTACGAGGGTAGCCGCTGGTTTTAGGCGCCGCCTCGACGATGTCCTCGACCTCCACGGCGAACCCGAGGGGCAGTCCGGCGACCACGACGGCGGATCGGGCAGGCCGACCGATGCGGTTGCCGAAGGCACGGACCAGTAGATCGGTTGCGCCGTCTGCGACGAGGTGTTGTTCGGTGTAGTGCGGGGCGGAGTTGACCACGACTTTCTCGAATCGGTGACTCGGAGACAGGTCGCCCACCTCGGCCTTCAAGTTGGCCAACAGGTCAGCGTCACCGCCTCCGCCCGCCATGCTGCCTTCGGCGGCGGAGAGCTCCGTGCCCAGCCGACCGGCGTTGCTCGGCGGCCACCGTCGATGGCGCCGTGATCGGAAACGAACAGTAGTGAGCCGGTCAGCCTTGGGAGACCGATCCGAGCCGGCTAACCAGTGATCAACCCGCCGCGGCCCCGATTTCCTGGTCATCGACCGCTGCGTTCAGTCACTCCAATCAAGCTGATGCTCCGGAGTTCCTGAGGCCCGCCCCCAGGAGACCGCCTCGGCCCGAGCGCGTGTGTCGCCGATGCGGTAACGGAAGACACGTCCAGCGAAGACCACCACATGATCGCCTCCGACGACAAAGTCCGCCCACCAACCAGTCTCGCTCTCCAATGCCGCGGCTAGTGCCTGTGCCAGATCGTCGGCCCTATCGTCTGGAGCTTCGAAGTCGAGGAACGTCCAGATCGGTGGTTGACCAGCGACTGCGCCCCGCGGGCGGTCGCCAGCAGGGTCCGAGCCATCAGACGGAGTTGTCGACTTGGACACGTCATGCCGGCCTATCCGCACCACTCGCAGGTCGGCAACCTCAAGATCAGCGCCAACGCGAAGACCTTCGGCAAGCAGGCGCCCGGTCAGCATGAACGCCATCGTAAACGCGTCAGATACCGCATCCCCGGGCGCTTCAAATGCCCTTCCGCATTTTGACGTAGCGAAGTGCCCGCAAGGCGGTCGGCACGCGGAACTTCACCCTCGATCGCGTCGTTGCCTGGTGCCTGGCAGGGTTGCGACGCACCGACCCGTGGGAAGGATGTCGATATCGACCAGGCGCAGGTGCGTTGGAGAGGCTGCAGGTCGGGTAGCAAGAAGGCGGACCGACGGCAGATCCTCACGGCGCGCCTACGACGACCTTCCCTCTGGCGTGGCCTTGTTCCAGGTAGGTGATTGCTGCGGGGATTTCGGAGAACCGATAGCGCCGGTCGATGTGGGGGCGCACTTTGCCGGCCTCAATCAGGTCGGTAAGGAACTCCAGATCCGCGGTGGCTACGTGCGCCGACACCATGGCGATGTCCTTGCCGCCGCGCAGCGAAACGCCGATCAGCTTCGCCACGCTGGTGAACCCGACGACGGCGGCCTTGCCGCCCTCGGCGAGCGCACGTCTGAGATCGCGCACCGATAGGTTCCCGATCGTGTCGAGGATGAGGTCGCAGCGCCGCCCGCCACGGAAGACCTCGGTCCTGGTGTAGTCGACGACGTGGTCAGCGCCGAGCGAACCGACAAGGTCGATGTTCCGGGTGCTGGTCACCCCGGTCACCTCGGAGCCGTACGATTTGGCGATCTGCACTGCAAAGGTGCCGATGCCGCCGGAAGCGCCATTGATCAGCACCCGCTGCCCGGCCTGGACTTCTCCGTGGTGGCGAAGGCCCTGGAGTGCGGTGACCGCTGCCATCGGAACTGCAGCCGCTTC
>DATHIJ010000400.1:0-3339 GCA_035489975.1 Propionibacteriaceae bacterium
AGGAGGCCGACGAAGAGCGCAAGGTTGGCGTTGCCGAGGAACGCGATGAAGGAGTTGGAGAACTCGAAGAGCTCCGCGAAGGCGCCGAAGGCGATCATGAGCAAGGGCACCAGGATCGGTAGCAGCAATACCCCCAGCGGCAGCGATCGGGCCGCATCGGGGGCACCCATATGGGCGGCAGGGGCCTCGGCGGGGGAGGGACCCACCTCGGCGCGGGCAGTACCCGCCTCGCCGCCAACAGCACCGCCCTCGGCGCGGGCAGTACCCGCCTCGGCGCGGGCGACAGCCAGCTCGTGGGCCTCTTGCTCAGCCATCGCCTCGTCGACATCTTCGTCCGACTCCGGTTTCCAAAGACGGCCGCGCAGTAGTAGGCGCATGATGATGGTGGTGACGATCGCCGTGATGGGACCGATCACGATCCCGAAGAGCAGCCATGTGCCGAGAGGCACGCCGAGCAACCCGGCGATGGATATCGCGGCCAGACCGGGTATGACGAATACATAGCCAGCGAAGATGCCGGCGCCGAGAGCGGACGCCATGAGCGGGAGTCCATTGCGCTCGATGTACGGTGCCGCCGAGCGGGCCACTGGCGAGGCCAGCACCACCTGCACGTCAACGTAAATCGACGGCATGATCGTGGAATGCAGGAGGGAGAGCGCGTACGGCAGGCGGGTTGCGCCGAGCACGCGGACGAAGACATCCAACAGCCTGTGGAACGCTCCGGCGGAGTGGAGAAACGCTCCGATCAATACACCGAACCCGATGAGCAGCCCGACTTCAGCCATGATTTCGCCGAAGCCCGTGGCGATCGCCTCTATCGTCCCGGTGAAGCCGACCCCGGAAGCTAAGCCGAGGTAGAGCGAGGCAAGAAGCAGCGAGATGACCGGGTCGACCTTAAGCGCGATGATCAGACCGACGGCTAGAACGATCGCAATGGCGGTATGGAGAGCAACCACGGGCGGCCTCCTGGCGTTCTGAGCTATGGAATGCGAGACGAACGGACCGGCGCGTGCAGGGGTACTAGCCACAGCCTAGGCCTGGGCTTTCGATCTGGCGAGCGTCGTCGGTCCGGTTCTCGAGGTCAGATCGGTTCGAATGATGGATATTCGGGGACGCCACATGGCTTGATGAATCTGCTTCACCGGGTCTGTCAGCGGCTGCTCGGCCAAGCCGTGCTCATAGGACCTGGTGAGCTTCTAGGGCCGAGCCGACTGTTATCTCAGCACTTAGCGGTCACGCTGTTGATCTTGGTTGAGCCTCACTCAATAACATGTGCTTTGGACACACTGACTCACCCGAGGAGAAACACATGTCGACCGCCGAACCCTCCGCCACCGCCGACCTCTACGACGAACACGGGGAGAACCTCCAGTCATGCGACCTCCAGAAGCGCCAGTACGGGGCCACCAGACGTTTCGGCGGAACTATCACCACCGTCCGTTGCTTCGAGGACAACGCCCTCGTCAAGTCAATCCTCGGCGAGGACGGCGTGGGACGCGTGCTGGTCGTCGATGGCGGCGGCTCCATTCACACCGCCCTGATGGGCGACATGATCGCCAAGATCGCCATGACGAACAGATGGGCTGGCATCGTGATCAATGGGGCTGTCAGGGACGTCGCCGTCCTGGCCGGGCTGCCGATCGGCATCAAAGCACTCGGCTCCAACCCCCGCAAGAGCGCCAAGAGCGGCGCCGGCGACCGCGAGATCGTTGTCGCCTTCGGCGGAACCACATTTCGGCCGGGCGACACGCTCTACAGTGATGACGACGGCGTGGTGGTTCTTCCCCGCACGAGCTAGACCTGGCAACTCGCAAAGCACCGCGCCGACTCGGCGCAACGATTGACACTCGCGAGCGCAGGCGAGTGAGTGACGCATAGCACCGGACACGGATGCCGGAAGCAGTTACCTCCTCGAGCCCGACTCAGCTGAGCTTAAGGCTTCCGCACCGTGAGTTCGCCGCTGCATCGCGATCCTCAGGAGCCGCGGGAGTTGGACGGGCACGCTACATCATCCTCACCTTCATCCGAGCGCACGACGAAGGGGGCCACGGTCGATCAGACCGTGGCCCCCTTCGTTCACGCCGCCCTAGGCGCTGCTCTAATCACCGCACAAGGAAGCCGGTTCAAGACTTCTTCGTTGCGGCCTGCGTCGCCGACTTGGTCGCCTCGGTGGCCGCCTCGGCAGCCTCTTTGGCCCGCGCGGCAAAGGCTTCACCCGCGGCAGTCGACGTCGCGACCAGATTCTTCGCGAAGTCGCGCTGCGCCTCGAGCAGCTTCTTGGCCAGGTCGAAGAACTGGTCAATAGCGGTATTGACGTCGTACGGTGCCGCAAATGCCGCGGCATTGGCCGGCAGCTGGCCCATGGCCTGCTGGACAGTCTTGGTCCAGTTGTCGACAGCGGTCCGCACGGCCTCCTGGCTCTGCTGGACCAGCTCGGTGTACTGGTCGGTGTAATTGGTGGCCATCGGTACATCCTTTCGGTTGGGGTGTTGTCGTACCTTGATTGAAATAGTACGCAAACCTGATTGGTATGTCAATCGACCCTCCCCTGCTTGTGCCGGAAGCTGCGGTAGACGCGGAGCAACGCGTCGCGTTCCTCGCTCGTCAGATCGGGGTCGTTCATGATGACCGCCTCGGTGTCAGTCGGTTTCGCGGCTTCAACGGAAGAACCGTCCCCAGCGTCGATTAATCCCGCATGGAACAAGAGCGTGTCGGCGGACACATTGAGCGCATGGGCGATCGACCGAAGCACCCGCAACGAGGGCTGGTGAAGCCCTCGCTCGATCTGGCTCAGGTAGGCGTTTGACACATTCGTGAGCTCGGCCAGCCGGCGAAGCGAGAGATCGGCCATCTGACGTTGGAGGCGGATGTACTCACCCAGTTCTCGCAGGTGCGGGTCCCACTCGGGCTCATCTGCCGACATGCCCGGATCTTCCCACGTTAGTCGGCGTCCGTCTCCACCAAGACTGGTTCGGAGACCACCATGATTTGATGCGCAGTCGCCGAATAGAGCGCAAGAAGCGGCGAGCCTGCGCGCCGACGCCGGCAATACGTGATCAGCAACGAGCCGCCGGATGAAGACCCCAAGGAATGACCCGAAGATGATCTTGCTCGAGTAGCATTTGGCGTCATGGCGTCCGACGAGTCGCTGCTCCCGTTTGCAGAGGTCACTGGGCGTTTGCAGCTAACCGGTCAGCTCTATGTCGGCGTCAAGCCGATCCCGGTGGACCGGGTCATCGGCTCGGTGGATCGGTCGGGTTGACTTCCACAGACTGCTTCGCCCGCGCCTTTCTGGACTGCGGCCCGTCTCCGGTGGTTACGCAATGTTTTCCGACTGGG
>DATHIJ010000401.1:0-3302 GCA_035489975.1 Propionibacteriaceae bacterium
AACGCGAGTACGAGATCTTGGACCGGCTCGCCCGGGGGTTGCCCAACAACGCGATCTCAGCCCGGATGGGCATCAGCATCAAGACGGTGCAGAACAACGTCTCTACGATCCTGCTCAAGCTCGGCGCCGCCGACCGCGCCCAAGCCGTCGCCCTCGCCAGGGACGCTGGAATGGGTCGCCGTCCCTAATCTGCCTGGCCTGCGCGACGCGCAGTGACCTGAGGCTCCCGCGATATTTCCCGATGCACTGGGAAGGCTGCCTCGCGCCGCCCGGGAATCGGGCGAGCGATCGTGAGTTCAACCTATTCAGATTTAAGGAGTGATCATGACCGCGACAGAAACCCCCACAATCCAGACGCAGAGTAGCCCACCGCCCGCACCTCCGACTGCACCTCGGCGGCGGCGGCGTCTGCTACTTGCGGGCGGACTTGCTCTCCTTGCCGCCGTTGCGGTCATCGCATGGCTGCTCACGGTGAGCTCAGAGACCCAGACGCGCGCAGTTGCACCCGCCTCAGCGGAGCATGCCCAGTTCTGCCAGAACAGTCCCGTGCTGTGCAGCCCCGCGGCGCCCCCAGCGCCCAACGCCGGCTACGTCCAGTTCTGCCTGAGCAGCCCCACCCTGTGCTCAGTGGCGAAATCCAACTAACCCCAACCACCGATGGAGAACTCCAAAAGCCGGGCACGGCCCTCCCTCACCCGCAGTCGAGGGCCGGCCCGGCGGCCTGATAGGCAGCTGATTGCCGTTGCACCGGACCTACGCCTCGTGGTCGCGGTCGGCTCAGTGGCGACCAAGGACTACTCGATCCCGGATCGGACGTATCGTTCCTGTTGACCGACGTGATCCTCCCAGCTCTGGATCACTGGTGAGGAACCGGATCATGGAGAGACCACGCTGGCGCTTACTACTGGCCCTGCTCATGCTGCTGGCTGTGCTGGCCTCCTGCTCGTCGCCGGCTCAATCCCAGCTCACGCCCAGTCCGACCAAGGTGGCGGTCGACTACGCAGCGATGGAAACCACGATCGAAAACAAGATCAGCTCCGGCTCGTTGAGTCTGTCCACTATCAACGCGGTCCTGGTCAGCGTCGACGGTGAAACGAAGGTCGCCCACTACCGGAACGGGAGCAAGCCGGAGGACGCGTTGCATGTCGTGTCGGTCACGAAAAGCGTTGCCTCGGCCCTCATTGGCATTGCCATCGGGGAGAAGATCATCAGCGGCTTGGATGCGACCCTGCCCGAACTCTTGCCTCGTTACGGAAAGTATCTGACCGCTGAGGAAAAGTCGATCACGCTTCGCCAGTTGATGTCCATGACGTCCGGCTTTCCCTCCGAGGCACGCGGCGACAAGTTCGACAAGGCATTCGAGCGGACAGATCCGATACCAGCTATCCTCACCGGCGGCTTGGAGTCGCCGCCCGGAGAAGTTTTCAACTATTCGAATCCTGGCGCGCATCTCGTGTCCGCCGTGCTACGGGAAGCCCTGGTGCGAGCTGATGGTGACAATCCGCGCACTGTTCTCGAGTATGCGCGTGAGAAACTCTTTGATCCGCTGGAAATCGACTCCAGCGGTGCTCAGGAGAGACGCGTCTCGCTAGGCGATCCCGCTTACGACGTACTCACCCGCTTCGACTGGGGCACTGACGCCGCCGGACTTCACACTGCATGTTGCCTGCTCCGACTGCGCGCGGCGGACATGATCAAGTTTGGTGAGCTCTATCTCGGCGGAGGCATCTGGCACGGCAAGCAGATCCTGCCTGCCGGATGGGTCGAACAGACGATGATGCCGGGCGAGGTGAGCTCGAACTACGGTCTGATGTGGTGGCTAGACATCGATCAACACGGCCATCCCGCGTGGGTTGCGCGAGGCGCCGCGGGTCAGCTCATTGCGGTCGTACCCGAACATCAGCTAGTCGTCGTCATCGGTTCAGTACCTACCAGTGACCTGGCACTTGACGGAAGCGACATGTGGCTTTGGGCGAGCGACGCGATCGTGCCCACTCTTGGATGAAAGTCAGCCGACTCGCGAATGTGCGTGCCACGACAATGAACGAGGGGCGGGCCCACCCGGCCCCGCCCCTCGTACCTGGATCTCAGCGATAGTCGCCGAGATCGAACTCCTCTAGCGGCACGGCGGCCCCCGACCCCTGACCAAAGTCGTAGTCGAACGAGTCGTACCCAACCATTGAGTAGGCCTGCGCTTTGGCCTCTGGAGTCGGCTCGACCCGGATGTTGCGGTACCGCTCCAGGCCGGTACCTGCCGGGATCAGCTTGCCCAAGATCACGTTCTCCTTGAGGCCTACCAGGGAATCGGACTTGGCGTGGATCGCCGCGTCGGTGAGCACCTTGGTGGTCTCCTGGAACGATGCGGCAGAGAGCCACGACTCTGTTGCCAAAGACGCCTTCGTGATCCCCATCAGTACCGGCCGGCCTGAGGCGGGCGTACCGCCCTCAGCAACCACGTGCCGGTTCGCCGCCTCGTAGGAGAGCCGATCAACAAGATCACCGGCGAGCAGGCTGGAGTCTCCGGACTCGATCACTGTCACTCGACGCAGCATCTGTCGAATGATGATCTCGATGTGCTTGTCGTGGATCGGAGCGCCTTGGGTCCGGTAGACCGACTGCACTTCATCAACCAGGTGCTCCTGCACCCGGCGCACCCCAAGCACCCGGAGCACGTCCTGTGGATCCGGCGTACCAGCGGTCAGCTGCTGGCCAACGTCGACGTGATCGCCGTCCTCGACCAGCAGGCGAGCCCGGCGGGACACCGAGAACTCCGCAGCATCCGACCCATCGTCCGGAGTGATGATGATCTTCTTGAGCCGGTCGCTGTCCTCGATCTTCACCCGCCCGGTGGCTTCGGCGATCGGCGCCTTGCCCTTGGGCTGGCGGGCCTCGAAGAGTTCGACCACACGTGGCAGGCCCTGAGTGATGTCGTCACCAGCCACACCGCCGGTATGGAAGGTGCGCATCGTCAGCTGAGTACCCGGCTCACCAATGGACTGCGCCGCGACGATACCGACAGCTTCACCGACATCGACCAGCTTGCCGCTGGCCAACGAACGGCCATAACACATCGCGCAGGTGCCACTTGCTGCCTCGCAAGTGAGCACACTGCGTACCTTGACCGTAGTAATGCCGTTATCGACGAGCAGTCGGATATTGACATCGCCAAGATCAACTCCGGCCTTCAGCAACACCTCGCCGTCCGGAGCGAGCACATCCGTGGCAAGCGTCCGCGCATACACTGCGGTCTCCACATGCTCGTCGATGACCAGGTTGCCGCGGCCGTCATCGGCAGCGATCGT
>DATHIJ010000402.1:0-4841 GCA_035489975.1 Propionibacteriaceae bacterium
TGGGGATCCGGACAGCTACAGCAAAGGCACCCCGTTCTACGAGGAGGTCGCCGCGTACCTCGGCAACGGTCTACTCACGAGCGGAGGCCAGCAATGGCGGCAGCAGCGACGCACGGTGGCGCCGCTGTTCAGCCGCAGGCACATCGACGGATATGTCGAGGTCATGGCTGAGGAGGCTGTTCGCCTCGCTAATGGTTGGGGTGCAGCCGCCACGCAGGGTGCTTCGGTTGAGGTGAACGCCGCCATGGTCGACTACGCGCTACGCACCGTGGGTCGGGTGCTCTTCGGCGCTGATGTCACCGACGCCGTACCGGTGATTCGGGCGACGTTCCCGGTGCTCAACCAGCACGTGCGCCGGCGGGGAATCAGCCCGCTGCGGCTGCCGCGACAGTGGCCTACGCCGAGTCAGGTCCGTGCAGCCGCCGCCAGACGCGCGCTCTACGACGTCGTCGACGCGGTCATTGAGCGTCGCACGGGTAGCTCAGCCAGGGGGCAGGACCTGATCTCGCTGCTGCTAGCCGCCCGCGACCCCGAGACCGGCGCACAGCTAAGTCGTCAGGAGATCCGTGACCAGGTGTTGATCTTCCTGCTTGCGGGCCATGAGACGACTTCCACGGCACTCACTTTCACCATTCATCTTCTTGGCCGCCATCCTGATGTGCAGACCGCGGTGCATCGCGAGATTGCCGAGGCACTGGGCGGACGCGCGCCTCAGGCCGACGACATCGCCAAGCTGACGCTCACGACGATGGTCCTGAAGGAGGCAATGCGCCTCTACCCACCAGCGTTCGCGCTCGGCCGGCTTGCCGAGACCGAGGTGACGATCGCCGGAAACCGCATCCCAGCCGGCTCCATCGTGCTGCTCAGCCCGTGGGCCACCCATCGGCACCCCGACTTCTGGCCTGATCCGGAGCGATTCGACCCTCGCCGCTTCGAGCCCACCGCCGAGGCGGCACGGCCGCGATACGCATACTTCCCGTTCGCCGGCGGCCTTCGCGGCTGTATCGGCGGCCACTTCGCGATGGCCGAGGCAACGGTCGCCATCGCCACGCTGTTCGCCCGGTTTGTGGTGACCTCGGAGTCGGGAGAGGTCCCGCTGAGCACCGATATCACCCTGCGCCCGGCTGTTCCGGTGCGTTGTCGGGTGAGTCTTCGACAGGCGGCTCCGGCGTCCTTATAGGAGGTCAGGAAGGCAATGGCTGCGCCAGCAGGCGAGTGATGGTCGTGACGGTCAGCTCGCGCTGCCACAGGCGGGCGCCGTGATCGGCGAGCGCCTGATCGACCGACTCCTCGGTCAAGGGCGATGGCGGGCGCCAGGCCAGCCGGCGTAGGTGGTCCGGTGTGAGCAGGTTCTCCGTCGGCAGTTCGTACTGTTGTGCGATCGCCAACAGTGCACCGCGCAGGGCCGCCAGCCGGGCGGCTGCCCCGGGGTTCTTAGCCGGCCACAGTCGCGACTGCGGCGGGCCATCGTTGGGAACATGCATCGGCGGGAGGGCAGTTTCTGGCATCCGTGCCACCACGTCAAGCGCCTCGAGCCAGCTGCTCTCGGCACGTTTTGCCTGGCGGCGCGAGAAGGCCGGAATATTCCGGAGCGTGGCACGATCCGGATGTTTGTGTGCAGCCAGCTCGGTGATTGCGACATCAGGCAGGATCTTGCTCGGTGCACGGTCCAGTTGCTGGGCGATCCCGTCACGGGCGTACCAAAGTTCCGCCACATACGCCAACCCGCGACGGGTGTGGACATGATGGATGCCAGAGGTGCGGCGCCACGGGTCCCGCCGCGGCTCGGGGCTGACGCCAGCGTTCGCAACCAGTGCCGCGAACTCTTGCTCCGCCCATGACCATTTGCCAGTTTCGAGGAGGCGGGCGGCGAGCTCGTGGCGTAATTCGATCAAGAGCTCGACATCCAGGGCGGCATAGATCAGCCACTCCTCCGGTAGCGGCCGCTTGGACCAGTCTGAAGCGGAGTGCTCCTTCAGCAGCCGCACACCGAGCAGCTCTTCGATCATGGTGCCGAGGGCAACCCGGGGATACCCGAGCAGTCGTGCCGCGAGTTCAGTGTCGAACAGGGTCCTGGGAGCCAGTCCCACCTCGTAGAGACAAGGCAGGTCCTGACCGGCCGCGTGGATGATCCACTCGGCGTCCGAAACAACGGCACCGAGGGCAGAAAGGTCAGCCGGCTGACCGAACGCAGTTGGATCCACCAGATGTGTCCCAGATCCACCACGGCGTAGCTGGATGAGATAGGCACGCTGGCTGTACCGAAAACCGTGTGCCCGCTCAGCGTCCATCGCAACCGGGCCAAGTCCGCTACGCAGAGCAGTCACTGCGTCTTGCAAAGCTTGCGGGGTATTGACGAGGGGTGGCACGCCTTCGGAGGGCTCTGTGAGCAACTCCGATTCCTGCTCAAGATCAGCTGTGCTGAGCGGTACTTCGGTCAACGTCTCCGGGAACTTCGGTTGGGCGGTGTACGCCGAGAGGGCATCATCACCACTCCGGCAGCCAGCGGGGGCAGGCCAGCTAGCGTACAGAGTAGTTCAGCCCACGCCGCGAGATGAGGGTTGAGCCCGGCTCCTCCATCGAGCAAGGGAGTCCACGAGGCGCGGACTTCGATCTCAGCGCGCGGCGGCTCCTCGGCCATCCCCCCGAACGACTCGCTGGACACCGACGTCACGGTGCCGCTTGGCGCATCGTAGTCGGCGCCATGGTTACCAAGTGCGTCGATGAGCCACGACCAGCCCACGCCGGCCAGTAGGGGGTCTGTCGCCATCTCTGGATCGACGTCCGCGCGCGCGAAGGTGACGCAGCGGAACGTACCGTGCCATGCGGTGTTGCCAGCCGGGTCATGCAGAAGCACAAAACGGCCGCTGCCTACCTCGTCACCGTTCGCCACAACATCGGCAGTGATCGCTGCTGAATACGGCGCGATGCGCTGCGGAGCGGGGAGCTCCTCGACGTGCAACTCCGAACGCCAAGGCGCAGACATCAGGTCATCAGCGGCCCGACGAAAAGCGTCCGGCGCTGGATCCGCGTCGCTGTTCGCTGCCATCAGATGAGCGTATTCGGCCGTCCCTAGGCGGGAGTTCCGACGCGCCGGGCTTCCTTACCGTGAAAAGATTCACGAGTGCCTGGCGTAGCTTCGGATGTCCCTCTGCTGGTGGCCGCATGCCGCAAGGTTCACCCGAACGATCGGGTACCGGTGTGGTTCATGAGACAGGCTGGGCGTTCGCTTCCGGAATACCGAGCTAGCCGAAAGGGCATTGGGATGCTCGAGAGCTGCATGCAGCCGAAGCTGGTGGCCGAGATCACGATGCAACCAGTGCGCCGCTACGGCGTCGACGCCGCGGTGCTGTATTCCGACATCATGCTGCCGCTGAAAGCGGCCGGAGTGGACCTGGAGATCGTCTCTGGTCGCGGCCCAGTGATCGCTCGTCCGATCCGTACGCCAGCTGATCTCGAGCAGCTAGGACCCTTGGATCCGGCACGTTTGTGGTACGTCAGCGAAGCCGTCGGGCTCATCACGAGCCAGCTCGGCAATATCCCCCTGATCGGCTTTGCAGGCGCACCGTTCACCCTGGCCAGCTATCTGGTTGAGGGCGGACCAAGCCGCGATTACGCGATGACAAAGGCCTTGATGATCAGGGAGCCTTCGCTGTGGCACGCGATGTGTACCCGGTTGGCTGAGCTGTCTGCGGTCTTTCTGCGGGCGCAGGTGGCCGCCGGCACAGCCGTCGTGCAGCTGTTCGACTCCTGGGCAGGCAGTCTTGGTGTCGAGGACTACCGCCGGTACGCGCAGCCCTACTCGGCCCAGGTGCTGCACGCTCTAGCCGACGCGGGAGTGCCCCGGATCCACTTCGGAGTTGGCACGTCTGAGCTGCTCGAGCTGATGGGTGCGGCGGGAGCGGATGTCATCGGTGTGGACTGGAGGCTGCCGCTGGCAGAGGCTAGTCGGCGAGTCGGCCATCGTTATGCGCTGCAGGGCAACCTCGATCCCGCGCTGCTGTCGGCTCCGTGGCCGGTGCTCTCAGAGCACGTCCGGGAGGTCATCACATCCGGCGCTGTGGCGCCAGGTCACATCTTCAACCTCGGGCATGGTGTACCGCCCGACGCCGACCCTGAAGCCCTGGCCATGATCGTCGAGCTGGTCCACACCGAGGGGGCCCACCTGCGGCGGGAGGCCCGTGAGGAGCTGGCAGGTATGTCTGCGGCGGGTGGCCGATGATCAGAGTTGCTGTCGTTGGCGGCGGAATCACCGGGCTCAGTGCAGCCCGGCTGCTCGCCATGCAAGGTGTTGATGTCGTCCTGCTCGAGGCGGGGAATCGATGGGGCGGCAAACTTGCCCAGGTCGCGATGAACGGGGTACGCCTGGACGGTGGTGCAGAGTCGATCCTGGCGCGGCGCCCCGAAGGTCTGCAGCTGATCGATGAGCTCGCCTTGGGCTCTCGCGTGGTGCATCCGACAGAGGCCAAACCCCAATTGCTGGTAGGCGGACATCTGCACGCGATGCCGGCCTCGCTTCTCGGCGTACCGACCGACGTTCCGCAACTGGCGGGTTTGCTATCAGCTGAAGGTTGGCGGTCGGCGGCCTCAGAGCCTGAACGGCCCGCGGCCGCCTTTGATCACGACGTAGCCATCGGCCGGTATGTCGAAGAACGGTTCGGCGCGGAGGTGACCGATCGACTCCTAGAGCCGCTGCTGGGCGGGGTCTACGCCGGATACGCGCGACGGCTCTCCTTCGATGCAGTGGCACATGAGCTGTTCGGGCGCGCCAAGGGTGGTGGCTCACTGCTTCGGCACGCCCAAGCGATAGCCCAGGAGGGACCGGAGGGTCCGGTGTTTGC
>DATHIJ010000403.1:0-8810 GCA_035489975.1 Propionibacteriaceae bacterium
CGAGATCGAGTCCGATGATGAATCCCTGGTTCCCGCGGGCGAGTGGTTCCAATGGCACTACGACAGCTGGGAGCTACCAGCAGGAGCAACCGAACTCGCTCGTAACGACAGTTCGTCGCAGGCCTTCATCCTCGGCCGGAACCTCGCCGTACAGTTCCATCCCGAAATGAGCTCGCCGATCCTCGCCAGCTGGATAGCGACCGGCGGCGCCGGGGAGATGATCAAACTTGGTATCGAGGTCGACGAGTTGGTACGGCAGACGGCTCAGCGGGATACGTCCAACCGTGCCAGGGCGCACCAACTGGTCGACCTGTTTCTTGATCGGGTAGCCGTCCAGTCACAGGTCGGCCGCGGGTGATCCAGGATTCTGGTCACGCGTTTCGGCATGCTGCGGGACACTTCGCCTCCGGCGTAACCGTTGTGACGACGCGAGCCTCAGCAGGTGCTTACGGGATAACGGTCTCCTCCTTCGCATCTTTGTCGTTGAACCCGCTCTTGATCACCGTATCGATCAAGCAGTCCAGCCCTTTGCTTGGGTACGTGCGCTCGGCCGCCGCCTTCGCAGTCAGTGTGCTGGCAAGTGATCAACAACAGGTGGCGGAGTATTTCGCCACAGGAGGGCGTGCCCCGCAGCCTGGCGGTTTTGCGACAGTGCCGACGACGACCAGACAGACGGGAGCACCGATCATTGATGGCTGCCTCAGCTGGTTCGACTGCGCGGTCGAAGATCTCATCCCAGGCGGCGATCACGAGATTCTGGTCGGCCGCGTGGCTGCGGCTGGCGGTCGCACTGGCGAGCCTTTGGTCTATTGGGCGGGTGGATATCGTGCGCTCTCGGCTGACATGCCGTCAGATCGGCTGGCAAAGGTCTCCGACGGGCTGGCTGTGGCTTATCACCTCCTTGATGTTGGTCTTGAGGAGATGCTCGACGCCCAGTACTCGGTCGAACCAGCGCTGGCCGCCTTCGCCGCCACGCGTACGCCAGCCGCTGAGTGGGATCGACTTGCGGAGCTTGTTGATCAATCTGAACAGGTCATCGAGCAACCAGACGAGTTCAACCAGCTCGCGCTCGCCTTCCACAGCGCGATTGCCGAAGCTTCCAGGAATCGAGTGCTGCAGGCCACCCTCGCCAGCCTCGGCCAAGTGCAGTCCATCCACTATCGCGATCGCGGCAGTCCTGACTCAGCTCGGGCGGCTGTCGAGGGCCACCGGCGGCTGTTGGCGGTGCTTCGCAGTGGTGATGCCGCGGCGGCGCGTCAGGAGATGCGACGCCACTTGGACGCGGTACGCGGTCACCTGCAGATCGGCTAACACCAGCGTTATCCGACGCCAGCCGTCCTGAGATGGGAAACGTTGAAGCGGGCCGGCCCCTACCGGCCACGGCCGGGCCTCCAGGAATGGGAACGCGCTGAAACTCTGCGGAGGCGACTTATAGCCTGTAGCCCTGGCGCTTTGCGAAGAGGTGTGGCGTGCCCGTATACGACGATCGTGTAGCAGCATTTCGTCACTTGCACTCCTCCGGTTGCTTCGTGATGCCGAACCCGTGGGACGTGGGGAGCGCCAAGGCTTTAGAACAGATGGGCTTCAAGGCGCTTGCGACGACAAGTGCTGGTTTCGCGTGGACGTTGGGTCGAGCGGACAATCACGTCACCCTCGATGAAGTGCTGGAGCACTTACGCCTCGTCGTGAACGCCGTCTCGGTGCCCGTTAATGCTGATTTCGAGGGCGGCTTCGCGGTCGATCCGGAGCAGGTTAATGCGAACGTGAAGCTTGCGGTGGCAACTGGGATCGCGGGCCTGTCGATCGAAGACTCCTCCGGCGACGGCCTGGATCCGCTTTACGGGTTCGAGCTGGCCGTAGAGCGGGTGCGCGCCGCGCGACGGGCGATCGATGAAAGCGGCACTGGTGTTGTTCTTACCGGGAGATCGGAGGGGTTCGTCGTTGGACGCCCTGACATCGAGGAGACGATTCAAAGGCTTCGCGCGTACGCCGAAGCCGGTGCGGACTGCCTCTATGCCCCGCGCATCAACACTGTCGAGCAGGTCTCCTCGATCATCGCCGCGGTGTCACCCAAACCGGTGAACCTGCTGATCAACGCTCCATTCGTTACTGCTTCCGAGGCGGCCAGCCTGGGAGTTCGGCGGATCAGCGTTGGGGGCACGCTGGCGCGTACCGCATGGGATGGGTTCCTAGAGGCCGCAAACGAGATCGCGGAGGAAGGAACGTTCTCTCGGTTCCAACAATTGCCCAACGTCGACGGCCTGTTTCGCCCGCAATGAGGGCGATGCTGTCAGTTGGCCTCGACCCTTACCGGGAACTTCTTGACCCCGTTGATGAAGTTGCTGCGCACCCTCCTCACCTCACCCTTCAGCTCGATCGAGGCGAGTCGCGGGATCAGCTCGGTGAACAAGAGCCGGATCTCCATTCGGGCCAGTGCGTTGCCCAGGCAGACGTGCGGGCTGCCTTTGCCGAAGGTCAGGTGATCGATGTTGGTTCGGGTGACATCGAAGCGGTACGGGTCGGAAAACGCAGCCTCATCCCGGTTGCCCGACGCGAACCACATGACGGCCTTGTCGCCAGCCTTGATGTGCTTGCCACCAAGTTCGACGTCCTGAGTCGCCGTACGCCGGAAGTGGTACACCGGTGACGCCCAGCGCAGGAACTCCTCCACCGCGCTCGGAATCAGCTCCGGCTGCTCCTGCAGCAGCTTCAGTTGATCTTGGTTCTCGATCAACGCGAGCATCGACTGACTGATCGCGTGCCGCGTGGTTTCGTTGCCGGCGATGACCAGCAACAGGAAGTAGTTGTCGAAGTCGCTCGCCGACAGCGGCTGGCCGTCCTCGGGAATCTTGTTCACGAGAGTGCTGATCAAGTCGGTGCCGTCGCCGCCTTTGCGCCGACGCGCAAGCTCGCGGCCGTACTCGAACACCTCGAGTGCGGCTGGTGAGCGGAACGGCAGATGCCGGTACTGGTCGCTGTCAGGATCGGTGATCAGGTGATCTGTGTAATCGGGATCGGTGTTGGCGACCATCTGATTGCCCCAGTTGATCAACATGCCGGTGTCGCTGACCGGTACGTCGAGCAGGCGTACCAGAACGTTGATCGGAAAGTCAGCGCTGATCTTCTCGACAAAGTCGAATTCCTTGTTCTGCAAGGCGTTATCGACAGTGACCTTGGTCAAGCCGCGTAGGAATTCCTCGTACTTTCGAGTCAACGGGCCCTGGCTGAACTCGCGTTGGATCAGCTTGCGCAGCGCGCGGTGGCGCAACCCATCGGTCTCGAGCATGGAGCGCCGCAGATCCATCAGGTCGTCATCGACCTCCTCGAGGTTCACGTACTTGGTCGACGTGAAGGTCTCCGAATCGCGATCCACCGCATCGACGTCTGCGTATCTGGTCACCGCCCAGAAGCCGGAGTTCGGCGGCGCCTCCGGAGTCCAGTGCACGGGGTCCTCGGCGCGCAGCGTGTCGAACATCGCCCAGCCTTCATTGCGGGCAAAGGCATCCAGATCGGTCAGATCAACTTGATCAAGTGGTATGGGGTTCGGCTGCGGCACGATCTCTCCTTGTCTAAAGGTGGTAGGCGTACTCCCGGAACTCCCAGTCAGTCACCCAGTGGTGGAAGCGTTCGAGCTCATTTCGCTTGTACGTCAGGAAGGTCTCGACGAACTGCTTGCCAAGGATTCCGGCCATATCAGCGTCGGCCTCGAAGGCGTCGAGGGCCGACGCAAGATCACCGGGAAGCTTGTCGGTCTTGCTCGGGTCGTAGCCGTAACCCTCCAGCGGTGACGGAGGCTCGAGCTTGTCCCGGATGCCGAGGTAGGCCGCCGCCAGCAGTCCGGCGATGGCGAGATAGGGATTGGCGCTGGCGTCACCCAGCCGGAGCTCCATCCGCGACGCTTTGCCGCGCTCGGGCGGAATCCGCACCATCGCGCTCCGGTTGTCAAACCCCCAGTCGATCAGCCATGGAGCGAGGGTGTCGGGGCCAAAACGCTTGTAGGAGTTGATAGTCGGGTTGGAGACGGCAGCCAACGCGGGCGCGTGCGCCAGCACACCCGCGATCGCCGACCTGGCCGTCTTCGACAGTCCGTCCTTGGCTTTCGGGTCGTCGAACAACGGTTGACCGGCCTCATCCCAGGTGGAGAAGTGAATATGGAATCCGGATCCGCCTTCATCGTTGAACGGTTTGGCCATGAAGGTGGCCAGCTTGTCCTCCTGACGTGCCAGCTCCTGAATGGCGCTCTTGAAGCGGAAAGCGCGGTCTGCGGCGTCAAGAGCTTCGGAGTGCCACAGGTTGATCTCGAACTGTCCGCTCGAGAACTCGTGGTTCGCCGCGACAACCTCCAGCCCGTACGCGGAGAGGTGGCGAAGCGTACGCAGCAGCACATTTTCAGGGTCGCCCTTCAAGCCGGCCACGTACACATTGCCGGATGCCTCGCCGTAGCGTTGCCAGCCGGTCGGGTTCTTGTCGGTTCGCTCCAAGACGTAGAACTCGAGCTCGGGTCCGACGGTCGGCCGCATGCCAAGCTCGGCAAACTGCTGAACTACCCGCTTCAGCACAGTGCGCGGGCTTTCCTCCGATGGCGAGCCGTCTGGGTTATAGACATCGGCAATGACGTGGGCGACGCCAGACTCCCAGGGCACCAGCTGAAGCGTGCTGAGGTCGGGAAAAGCGAGCACGTCGGGGAGCCCAGCCTCGAGCCCGCCCTCGATATCGACGACATCGCCCATCGGCGTAGTCGCGTAGACGGACCGACAGAAGGCAACGCCGTCTTCGACGGTACGGGCGAACCGGTTGACCAGGACATCCCGGCCGCGTTCGGTGCCGATCAGGTCGGAGTAACCAACCCGCACGACATCGATCTTCTGTGTCACGAGTTCGGCGGCCGCGTCCTCCAGACCGCTGGTGTCGAAATGAGCCAACCGAACCTCCGCGCATTGTGTGAAGTTGGAGCCTACTGCCAGCCTGTCGTTTGGGCCCGAACAATATCGCGTTTGGCGCAACTCTGACAAGTGAGCCCGGTCCATGCCGATTGCGGAGCACTACTGCCGCCGAGTACCGTACGGATCCAAACGATCTCGACACCTGCTGGTGACAGGAGCGCTGCATGACCGACGTCAAGGGTTTCTTCTACCCGCGGACCGCGAGCGGCCGCTCGTCGCTGATCCCCGCACCGCCGTGGTACTACTCGGGCGATCTGCTCACCGTGGAGTACCAGACTGACCCGGCGCGAGTGGCCGAACTGCTTCCGGCTCCGCTGTCGCTGGCGGAGGAGGACCCCGGAGCGGTTGCCCTGATCTGGGCAGACTGGCAGTCGTGCTCGTCCTCCCGCGAAGAGCTACTGGACCCGGTGCGCGCGCAATATAAAGAGGCCTTCGTCGTCGTACGCTGCAGCTTCCAGGGCCAGACGTTCTCGCGCTGTGTCTACATCTGGGTCGACAAGGACTTCGCTATTGGCCGCGGCCTTCACCAGGGCTACCCGAAGAAGCTCGGCTCCATGTGGCAGACCCGGCCGCATCCCTTCTCCCACGGCGCCCCGCAGATCGGTCCCGGCGGAGTGTTTGGTGCAACGCTCGCGGCCGGCGACCGGCGTCTCGCCGAGGCGGTGCTGACACTGCGTGAGCCGTCGGAGACCAATGGCTTCGTCAATTCACACAAGATGGCCCACCACCGGATCTTCCCCGGCATCGCGTCTGGCGCTCCCGATGCCTATGCCGAACTGATCGAGTCGGGCTCGAGCGAGTTCGAAGCCGGCCCGGCGTGGAGCGGGGACGCAGAGCTGCGGCTGTTCGATTCGCCAACCGAGGAGCTGTCGAATCTGCCGGTCGAGCAGATCATTGGCGGCTACTACCGGCAGGTCGGCGTGGTCTGGAACGGTGGCCGGACATTAGCCACGCTCACCTAGCATGGCCGTCATGCCGGATCGCTACACCCTCGCCGAGACCGAGAAGGCGATGAGCGCGCACGTCAGCGACTTGCCACTCAACCTTCCGGCCGCGGCCGCAGTGTCGAGTCTTTACCGAGCCGCGAATGCGGTCCGCGTGCATCTGACAAATTCGGTGTTACGCGAGCACGGACTGACCTGGACGGGCTTCGTGGTGCTCTGGGTGGTATGGATCTGGGACGGGGCGGAGACCCGCCGAGCCGCAGAGAATGCGGCGATTTCCAAAGCCACGCTGACTGGGGTCGTCAAGACCCTCGAAGCGCGCGGACTCATGGCCCGACGGGTCAGCGAGATCGACCGGCGATTGGTGAACCTCGAGCTCACGCCCGCAGGTCTGGCTCTGATGAAGAAGCTGTATCCAGTCTTCAACGCCGCTGAGGCCGAAGTCGTGGCCGGACTGTCGCCACGAAGCTTGGCCCAGCTGACCAATAGTCTTCGATCAATCGTCACCGAGCTTGAGACGAAGCCGACTGCCGTAGCCACCGACGGGGAGTCGAGCTGAGCGGACGCGCTTAAGCCGAGGCGCTGACCTGCAGCTTGCCCTCCCGGGCGTACGTAGCGGCGGCTTCAACGAAATGCCTGAACACAGCAGCCTGCACCGGATCTGTCGCGGCCGAATCTTCTGGGTGCCATTGGACACCGAGGTACCAGCCCGCATGATCTTGTAACGTCACCGCCTCGATCACGCCGTCGCTCGAGTACGCCGCCGGGATCAGGCCGGCTCCCAGCCTGGCAATGCACTGGTGGTGATAGCAAGAGATGGCCGTGTTGCGCCCGACAATCTCACCCAATGGGGACGACTCGTCGACCTCAAGATCATGAACTCGGTTCCTGTGGTTGCCGACCGTGTCATCCATGTCCTGGACAAGATCACCTCCGAGCGCAATGTTGACAATCTGAGTACCCCGGCAGATCGCCAGCAGCGGCAGGTGGTCACTGAGGGCAACGCGCGCTACAGCAAGATCAAATGCATCTTGTTCCTCATCCACCCCGTATTGGGTCGGATGGGGCTCCTGGCCGGCCCACCTGCCCGCGACATCCCCGCCACCCGGTAGCAGTACCCCATCGGCAAACCAGATCCGCTCCCGCGCGGCGTCGACATCGATCGCGAGGTCCGGGGCGTGCGGATGCACGACTAGCGGTTCTCCGCCGGCTGCGAAGACCGCCGCGGCGAGGGCCCTGGCGGTCACCTCGGCCTCGTAGCGGAGGGCCGTCGCATTCGGAGAAAAACGCGCCGGTATGACGATCAGGGGGCGGCGAGCAAAGGTCTTCTCAGGCATATCGGATCCAGGTCGTTTTGAGATAGGTGTACTCCTCCAACGCGTGTCGCGACTTGTCTCGCCCGAAGCCCGACAGCTTGACGCCGCCGAACGGGACCGCCATGTCCCCCTCCTCATAGCAGTTGACCCAGACGATCCCCGCCCGCAACTCACGTGAGACCCGATGCGCGGTGCCCAAATTAGAGGTCCAGAGAGCGGCAGCCAAACCGTACGGGGTGTCCCCCGCGACTCGCACTGCCTCTGCCTCGTCGCGTACCACCTGTACGGCAAGTACGGGCCCGAAGATCTCCTCGCGGACGATCGGATTGTCTGGAGCTGCGCCGGTCACCACGGTCGGCTCGAGATAAGCGCCGCCGGTTTCGGCGAGCACGCGCTGTCCGCCGACCCGCAGAGAAGCCCCGTCAGCAAGTCCCCGCTCGAGATGTCCCAGCACTCGCTGCAGACTTCGCTCGTCGACCAGGGGCCCCATCTTGGTCTCGGCAAGCAAAGGATCGGCGGGGAACCACTGGGCGGACGTCTCGACGATCCGCTCCACCACCGCGTCGGCAACATCGGCATGAACCACCAACCGGGAGCCTGCGGTACACATCTCGCCGGAGTTGAAGAAGATCGCCCAAGCGGCCGTATCAGCAGCCAGATCCAAGTCGGGCGCGTCCGCGAAGATGATGTTGGGGGACTTCCCGCCGAGTTCGAGGTAAACCCGCTTCAGATTGCTGTCGGCCGCATAACGCATGAAGTGCCGACCCACCTCGGTAGAACCAGTGAAGGTCAGTACGTCGACCTCCGGATGCTCTCCCAAATACCGGCCCACGACCGGGCCGTCCCCGCTGAGCACGTTGAAGACACCGTGCGGTAGCCCTGCCATCACGCCCAACTCGGCGACCCGCTGCATTGAGAGTGGAGATTGCTCGGCGGTCTTCAGCACGACGGTGCAGCCAGCTGCGAGGGCGGGCGCGAGCTTCCATCCACCCAGGGTCAACGGAAAGTTCCACGGGACGACCGCGGCGACCACGCCCGCCGGCTCGCGGGTGATGAGGGATAGATCACCCACTTCAGTTGGCGTGATTTCACCGGACCCCTTGTCGGCGAGCTGGCCGTAGAAGCGGAGGCAACGGATCAGAGCCCGCAATTCGATCTCGTACGCGGCTCGAATCGGCTTGCCCATCTCGAGGCTGATCAACAAGGCGATCTCCTTGCGATGATCCTCGACCAGGTCGGCGAAGTGCTGCAGGATCTCGCCCCGCTCCCGGGGGTGCATTCGCGGCCACGCACCATGATCAAAAGCCGTACGTGCCGCCGCAACCGCGGCGTCGGCATCCGCCGGCTGCGCCCAGGCGAGCTCGACCAGCGTCGAGCCGTCCCGCGCGGAGGTCACGGTCCGAGTCGAGCCGTCGATCGCTGCACGGCGTTCGCCGCCAATGAAGATGCCCTCGGGAATGTGGGCAGCAGCGGCCATTTGCCGCCAATCAGTGGCTGCAACCGGGTCTGAAACCATGCGCGCTCAACCAGTCTTTCCTGGGGTTGACCAATCGATCGAACTTAAATACGTTTGGGCCCTAACGATAGCTGGTGGGACCTGCGGAACG
>DATHIJ010000404.1:0-4415 GCA_035489975.1 Propionibacteriaceae bacterium
CGGCTGTTCGCCGGCTGTGGAATCGTGGCCGGATCCGACCCCGCCGCAGAGCTGGCTGAGTCGAACGCCAAGCTGATTCCCATGCGGGACTCGCTCGGCTAGCACGAACGGCATTGAAATCTCAGGTGCGCCGTCCGGTAAGCCGAACGGACCGACGATCCGGACTGGCGGCGCTTCTGGGAGCGCGGCGAGGCGCATTACTTCCGCGTCGTCCGTCCTCCTGCGAGCTTTGACCTTGCGTGGCCGATGAAGATTTACGCAACATTCGCGATGTCTAAATCAGCCTGATCTCCTTGCAGGGTTGAGATGTGGCTCGGCTCGAGTGTCTTTGTACCCAAAACGACGACGTCTCCCCGAGAGTCGTAGACTCGTGCTTGCTGACTTAGTGAAGTTTTTCACTAAGTCTGGGTAAGGGCAGGAGACGTCATGCCAATCACGACGAACGGGCTTGGCCCGTACGCGGAAACTGACGTGCCTGCTCCCTCCACCGATCCTCCTATTGACGCTGATGTCATCGTGGTCGGCGCCGGGCCAGCCGGGTCGGCGACGGCAACGCACCTGGCTCGCCACGGTTTGCGCGTCTCATTGCTGGAGAAGAGCCGGTTTCCCCGCGAGAAGGTCTGCGGCGACGGCCTCACGCCGCGGGGCACCAGGCAGCTGATCCGGCTTGGCATTGATACCTCGGAGGCGGCCGGTTGGCTGCACAACAAGGGCTTACGTATCTATGGCGGTGAGCGTCCCTTCCAGCTGGAATGGCCCGATCTCGCCGACTTTCCCCCCTACGGCCTCGTCAGGCCGCGCGCCGACCTCGATGAGTTGCTGGCGCGCCATGCGGTGGCGGCGGGGGTCTCGCTGTACGAACTCAGCAATGTGGTCGAGCCGATCATCGACCCCCGCACGGACCGCATCGCGGGAGTCCGCACCAAGGACGGCCGCCGATTCACGGCCCCAATGGTTGTGGCTGCGGATGGAAATTCGACGCGGTTGAGCCTGGCCATGGGGCTGAACAGGCGCGAGGACCGACCGATGGGCGTCGCCGTACGGACCTACTACGCCAGCCCTCGACACCGCGACGACTACTTGGAGTCCTGGCTGGAGTTGTGGGAGGGCAAACCGGGCAAGAGTGCCTTGCTGCCTGGATATGGGTGGATCTTTGGTATGGGCGACGGCACCTGCAACGTCGGGCTCGGGATCCTGAACACCTCGGCTGCATTCGGGAAGACCGACTACAAGGACCTGCTCAGCCGCTGGCTGCAGAACACACCGGAGGATTGGGGTTTCCGGGGTGAGAACATGATCACCCCGGTGCGCGGCGCGGCACTCCCGATGGGCTTCAACCGCCAGCCACACTATGGTCGTGGGTTGCTGCTTGTGGGTGACGCTGGCGGCATGATCAACCCCTTCAACGGCGAGGGCATCGCGTACGCCATGGAGTCCGCCGAGATCGCGGCAGCTGCGATGGCCGAGGCGCACCAGCGGGGTCCCGGCAGCCCAGCCGCGGAGCAGGCGCTGGAGTCGTATCCGACAAGGCTGAAGGCCGAGCTTGGTGGCTACTACACCTTGGGTCGCACCTTCGTGAAGCTGATCGGCCATCCGCGGGTGATGCGCGTATGCACCACCTATGGGCTACCCCGGCAAACCTTGATGAGGTTCACCTTGAAGCTGCTCGCCAACCTGACCGATTCCCGCGACGGCGACGCGATGGATAAGTTGATCAACTCGTTGTCCAGGATCGCGCCGGCCGCATGAACACCGTGATTGCCTGGGAAGGGGTTGGCTGGTGAGTCCGTACGTCGGAATCGTGATCTTGCTGGCGATTGCATCGGGGTTCGTCGGACTGACCATTCTGACCAGCGTGTTGGTGGGTCCCGGGCGGTACAACCGCGCCAAGTACGACTCGTACGAGTGCGGCATCGAGCCCACGCCGCAACCTATCGGCGGCGGCCGGTTTCCGGTGAAGTACTACATCACCGCGATGCTCTTCATCGTTTTCGACATCGAGATCGTTTTCCTCTACCCGTGGGCTGTGGCCTTTGACTTGATGGGCACTTTCGCATTGGTCGAGATGATCTTGTTCATCGGCACGGTCTTCATTGCCTACTTCTACGTATTGCGCCGAGGCGGGCTGGATTGGGATTGAGAATGCAATTGATCAGGAGTGTTGGCTGAGATGGGCCTGGAGGAGAAGCTTCCCAGCGGTGTGCTGCTGACCACCGTTGAGAACCTGTTCGGCTACATGCGGAGCGCGGCGTTTTGGCCCGCAACGTTCGGTCTGGCCTGCTGCGCTATCGAGATGATGACGTACGGCGCGCCGCGCTATGACTCCGGTCGGTGGGGCCAGGAAGTGTTCCGGGCTTCGCCTCGGCAGGCCGACTTGATGATCGTCGCCGGCCGGGTGAGCCAGAAGATGGCGCCGGTGCTGCGCCAGATCTATGACCAGATGCCAAATCCCAAGTGGGTGCTCGCGATGGGGGTTTGTGCAAGCACCGGCGGCATGTTCAACAACTATGCAATTGTGCAAGGAGTCGACCACGTGGTCCCTGTCGACATGTACCTGCCTGGCTGCCCGCCGCGACCAGAGATGCTGATCGACGCCATGTTCAAGCTTCGCGACAAAGTGCGGCACACGCCGATCGGCATCGACGCGGTCGAGGCTGCGCAAGAGGCGGAGCAGCGGCAGCTGGAGGCTCCCGCTCTGATTGAGCAGAAGGGCCTGCTGCGATGACCGAGGGCACACCGCGCAAGCCGCCGCCGCGGAAGCGGACTCGGAAGGCTGCGGCGCCCAAGCCCCAGGACGCACGCGCTGAGCCGGAGGCCGCGTCAGCCGAGCCCGAGGTCATGCGCCCTGAGCCGGTCGAAGGGCAGGTTGAGGGCGCTTCGACAAGCTCAGCTCGCAAGCCGCCGCGGAAGCGGACCCGGAAGGCTGCGGCGCCCAAGCCTCCGGCCGTACGCGCTGAGCCGGAGGACGCGTCCACTGAGCCCGGCGAATCGGCTGCTCAGGGGTCCGTGAATGCTGAGTCGAGCACGGCCGAGTCAGCTCGCAAGCCGCCACGAAAGCGGACCCGGAAGGCTCCGGCGCCCAAGCCCCAGGACGTACCCGCTGAGCCGGCGGAGGCGAGCGCAGCGCCAGCCGCACCGGCTGAGCGTGTTGAGTCAATCCACGAGGAATCCGACGAGAAGGCGCCGATCAAGGGTGCGGTACCCGAGGGCGAATCCAAGCCGGACGCCGAGACCAAGCCGGAGTCCCTGACGGGGGAGGCGCCCGCTGTCGGTTCGGGCGCGACGGCTGCAGAGGAGGATGAAGCACAACTGGCCGCCGCTGAGCCGACCGCCGAGGTGCTTCAGGTCCGTGAAGGCATGTTCGGCGTCAAAGGCAGCGGCGACACCTCGGGGTATGGCGGTTTGACCCGCGTTGTGGAGTTCCCGGGAGCGGCCATCCCGCCGTTCGGTGGCTGGTGGGATCAGGTGTATGAACGAATCGGTGCGCTGGTTCCCAATTTCAGTGATGTGATCACCAAGGTCGTGATCTACCGCGGTGAGATCACATTTCATGTGGCGCGGCAGCATCTGGCCGACCTCGTGCGATATCTCAGGGACGACGCCCATTTGCGCTTTGAGTTCTGTAGCAGCGTGTCCGGGGTGCACTATCCAGGCGACAAGGACAATGAGCTACACGCGGTGTACCACCTGCAATCGATGACCCATAACCGGCGTCTTCGGCTGGAGGTGTCGGCACCCGACAGCGACCCGCATATCCCATCGGTGGTGGCGACTTATCCGACCGCCGACTGGCACGAACGCGAGACCTACGACATGTTCGGCATCGTCTTCGACGGGCATCCGGCCTTGACCCGGATCTTGATGCCTGACGATTGGCCCGGCCACCCGCAGCGTAAGGACTACCCGCTCGGCGGCATCCCGGTGGAGTACAAGGGCGCAACCATTCCAGCTCCAGATCAAAGGAGGTCGTACTCGTGAGCACGACCGACGAGCGAACGGGCCCTTCGACAGGCTCAGGGGAGGATGCCTTTGCAGCTGGCGCCGACGCGGCTGAGGGCCACGTTTACACCGTCACCGGGCAGGACTGGGACTCCATCGTGTCCGAGCAGGCCGAGCGGGGCGATGAGCGAATCGTCGTCAACATGGGTCCGCAGCATCCCTCAACGCACGGTGTACTCCGGCTGATCTTGGAGCTGGAGGGCGAATCGGTCACCGAGGCCCGTTGCGGCATCGGCTACCTGCACACCGGCATCGAGAAGAACATGGAGTTCCGTAGCTGGACTCAAGGTGTCACCTTCTGTACCCGGATGGACTACCTTTCGCCTCTTTATCAGGAGGCGACGTACTGCTTGGGCGTGGAGCGGCTGCTCGACATCGAGGCCGAGATCCCCGAGAAGGCCAATGTCATTCGGGTG
>DATHIJ010000405.1:0-4368 GCA_035489975.1 Propionibacteriaceae bacterium
CTTCCTCCGCAGGCCTAGGTATGGACTGCAGCGACTTCCAGCCAACCCCGGTACGCCGGTGGCGCAGGCTCCCCGACAGGTACGAGACCAGATCTCGACGTCTTCAGGGGAGGTCTCCCGAAGCACTGCTGCGATCAGGTCACGCTTGGCATTCCGCGAGCGCGTGGCGGTGAGCGCGATTCGCGTCTCGGCAAGTCGGCTCAGCAGCATGCTGGTGATTCTCCCTCCCTCATTGGCGAAAGTGTCACGGACAACAGGTCTCAGCGCGAAACCATGTTGTTCGTGACCACTTCCGGAGAGGGGTTGACCGGTAGGCATGCAAAACGGCGCCCCCTTCAAGGAGGCGCCGTTTGTTTGCCCAGCTAGGCCTTCTCTCGCGGAGTCCCAGCATCCTCCGCAGAGGAATCATCGCTGGGTCGTTCGTCGTCAGCAGTCGCCTCGTCGAGCTCGCTCGCTTCCTCGACGAGCTGCTCGGCGGGACTCTTCTCCGACACGGCGGGCTTAGCTGAAGCCGCGGCCGCACTAGCGGCGGCGGCTGTCTTGGCCGCTTTCTTGGCGGGAGCCTTCTTCGCCGGCGCAGCGCTTTTGGCGTTCGCTTTCCGGCTCTCCTCGACGGACTCTCGGACCAGTTCGATCAACGCCATCGGCGCGTTGTCGCCTTTACGGGGACCAACCTTGGTAATCCGGGTATAGCCGCCCTCGCGATCGGCGAGGCTGGGTGCGACCTCGGTGAACAGCGTGTGCACGACACCCTTGTCCCGGACGGTCGTGAGCACCAGGCGCCGGGCGTGGATGTCGCCACGCTTGGCCTTCGTGATCAACTTCTCCGCCAGCGGACGCAACCGCTTCGCCTTGGCTTCGGTGGTGACGATCCGGCCATGTTCGAACAGCTGACTGGCCAAGTTGGCCAGGATCAGCCGCTCATGCGCGGGACTGCCGCCGAGGCGTCTGCCCTTGGTTGGTGTAGGCATTTTCTCTCCGGTGACTAGATAAGCCGACTGTTGCGGGGTTCCCCTTGCTCTAGTACTGCTCGGTCTCGCTGAAGTCGACGTCCTCCTCGTCAAGGTCGTCGTACCGGCTGATAGCGCTCAGCGGGTCGAAGCCGGGCGCGCTGTCCTTCAGCGACAAGCCCATCTCATGCAGCTTGAGCTTGACCTCGTCGATCGACTTCGAACCGAAGTTGCGGATGTCCAGCAGATCCTGCTCACTGCGCGACACCAGCTCCGACACCGTGTGGATGCCCTCGCGCTTCAGGCAGTTGTACGACCGAACGGTCAGGTTCAGGTCCTCGACCGGCAGCGCGAGATCCGCGGCCAGCTGCTCGTCGATTGGCGACGGCCCGATCTCAATGCCTTCCGCCTCCACGTTCAGCTCCCGAGCCAGGCCGAACAGCTCAACGAGCGTACGGCCGGCGGAGGCAACGGCATCCCGCGGGCGGATTGCCTGTTTGGTCTCGATGTCCAAGATCAACTTGTCGAAGTCGGTGCGCTGCTCGACGCGGGTGGCCTCGACTTTGTAGGTGACCTTGAGCACGGGTGAGTAGATCGAGTCGACAGGGATGCGGCCGATCTCTGCGTCGGCGGTCTTGTTCTGCACCGCGGAGACGTATCCGCGGCCACGTTCCACAACGAGCTCCATCTCCAACCTGCCGGAGTCATTGAGTGTGGCGATGTGCAGGTCAGGGTTGAGCACCTCTACCCCGGCCGGCGGAGCAATGTCTGCAGCGGTCACCTCGCCGGCGCCCGCCTTGCGCAGATACATCGTGACCGGCTCGTCCTCCTCGGAGGACACCACAAGGCCCTTGAGGTTCAAGATGATCTCGGTGACATCCTCGACCACGCCCTCGATGGTGGAGAACTCGTGCAGGTTGCCGTCGATCTTGATGCTCGTCACGGCCGCGCCCGGGATGGACGACAGCAGCGTACGACGCAGCGAGTTGCCGAGGGTGTAACCAAACCCCGGCTCCAGCGGCTCGATGGTGAACCGGGAACGACTGTCGGAGACGCTCTCTTCCGACAGGGATGGACGCTGTGCGATCAGCATTTTCTCTACCTTCCTCCGCACTTCCCACTATTTGAAAGCGCGGCCCCCACCCATATCCGACGGGTGCGGCGTTACTCCCGGAGGGGAGCCTTGTGCTCGGTCGGACAAGTCCGACGGTTTACTTCGAATAGAGCTCCACAATCAACTGCTCAGAGACATCAATGACGATTTGCTCTCGCACCGGAAGCTGATGGATCAGGATCCGGCCGCGGTCAGGAAAGACCTGCATCCAGCCAGGTACGTCGCGTTCGCCGTGAGTCTCGCGGTTGATGATGTGCGGGGTCTGGTCCTTCACCTTCTCAGCGAGGTCAATGACGTCGTACGGAGTAACCCGATAGGAGGGAATATCGACTTTCTGGCCGTTGACCAGGAAGTGGCCGTGCACCACAAACTGACGGGCCTGCCGGCGGGTACGAGCCAGCCCGGCACGATAGACCACATTGTCGAGGCGGGACTCCAGGATCTGGAGCAGGTTGTCGCCCGTCTTGCCCTGCAGCCGGTTGGCCTCCTCGTAGTAGCGGCGGAACTGCTTCTCGAGCACACCGTAGGAGAATCGCGCCTTCTGCTTCTCACGAAGCTGCAGGGAGTATTCCGACTCCTTGGTGCGTCCCTTGCCGTGTACGCCGGGTGGGTAGGGGCGGCGCTCGAACGCCCTGTCTGCGCCGACTAGATCAACACCCAACCGACGTGACTTCTTGGTCATGGGACCGGTATAGCGAGCCATGTTTGATAAGTCCTTGTCTCTTCGGGCTACTAGACGCGGCGCCGCTTGGGCGGGCGGCAGCCGTTGTGCGGAACAGGAGTCACGTCAGAGATCGCCCCAACCTCGAGGCCGATTGCGCCAAGCGAGCGAATCGCGGTCTCGCGACCCGATCCAGGGCCCTTGACAAACACGTCGACCCGCTTCATGCCGTGTTCCATCGCGCGGCGCCCGGCGGCCTCAGCGGCCATCTGCGCGGCGTACGGCGTGGACTTGCGAGAGCCCTTGAACCCGACAGTGCCCGCCGATGCCCACGCGATGACCGCGCCGCTCGGATCAGTGATCGAAATGACAGTGTTATTGAAGGTGCTCTTGATGTGCGCGTGGCCAGCCACGATGTTTTTCTTTTCCTTGCGGCGCACCTTCTTGGCGGCACCACCACGGCCTGCAGTAGCCATATTTACTTAGCCTTCTTCTTGCCGGCGACGGGTTTGCGAGCGCCCTTGCGGGATCGGGCGTTAGTGCGGGTGCGCTGGCCGCGTACGGGCAAGCCACTGCGGTGACGACGTCCCTGGTAGGAACCGATCTCGACCTTGCGCCTGATGTCGGACGCGACCTCCCGACGAAGATCACCTTCGATCTGGTAGTTCGCCTCGATCCAATCGCGGAGCGCGACCAGGTGCTCGTCGGTCAGCTGGTGGACCCGAAGGTCGCCGCTGATCTGGGTCGCCTCCAAAGTTTGCAAAGCGCGGGTCTTGCCGATCCCGTAAATGTAGGTGAGGGCGATCTCGAGACGCTTCTCGCGTGGGAGGTCAACCCCGATAAGGCGTGCCATCAGGCCGTATTACCTTTCGTCTGGTCGACGTCGGCCTCATGGCTTGCGCCTTTCGACAGACTCGGGCGCATGACGTCGCGGAGGTGTCTGGCGTGATGCGTCCCTGGCTGCCTTTGATCAGGTCTAGCGATCCGATCACCGGGGCCTCGGCCTCCGACCGAGGGTGGATCCAGCGACATTCATCGCCGAACCTGCAATCACACTTTTTTTGAGTTTTGGAAGCTGGTAGTGCTCGGTTTCCGTGGCCTAGCCCTGTCGCTGCTTGTGCCGCGGATTCTCGCAAATCACCATCACGCGACCGTGCCGGCGAATCACCTTGCACTTGTCGCAGATCCTCTTGACGCTCGGTTGGACTTTCATCGAGCTTCTTTCTGAACTCACGTCAGGCAAGCGCCAGCAGGCCGGACGATGTGGATGGGTTTGCGAGTTGGCTACTTGTGCCGGTAGACGATGCGGCCGCGGGTCAGGTCGTAGGCGGAGAGTTCGACGACCACTCGGTCGGCCGGAAGGATGCGGATGTAGTGCTGCCGCATCTTGCCACTGATCGTGGCCAACACCTTGTGACCATTGGCCAGCTCAACGCGAAACATCGCATTGGGCAAGGCCTCGACCACGGTGCCCTCCAGCTCGAGTGCGCCCTCTTTCTTCGCCATAAACTCTCTAACTTGATTCCGCGTACGCCTCATCTGCCGGCCAAAGATGGCCAGCCGAGAAGTTTACGCCAGGACCCTGCCGTACCCAAATCCCCGAACCCAGCTTTCAGGCCACGGCGCAAAAGGCGCGGAAAGAG
>DATHIJ010000406.1:0-3287 GCA_035489975.1 Propionibacteriaceae bacterium
CCGTCGGCGTCGCGGTGATCTTGCTCGCTTCGTACGCCGCCGGGCTGCTGTTCTCCCTCAAGACGCACAAGGACCTCTTCAACCCCA
The DNA here is from genome assembly GCA_035489975.1 of Propionibacteriaceae bacterium. Classification (GTDB taxonomy): domain Bacteria; phylum Actinomycetota; class Actinomycetes; order Propionibacteriales; family Propionibacteriaceae; genus Microlunatus. The sequence continues at coordinate 88 of DATHIJ010000406.1, forward strand.
GTCACGACGAGGAAGATCACGGCGGGGAGCCGTGGACTGTTCGTCGCAGCGTCATCATGTTGGCGGGTGCGGGGGTCGCCGTCGGCGTGATGTCGGAGATCCTGGTGAGCTCCATCACCGAGGCGTCCGAGAGCCTTGGGCTCTCACCGTTCTTCGTCGGCGTCATTGTCGTCGCCGTCGTTGGCAACGCCGCCGAGCACTGGGTCGCGGTCTACTTCGCGCTAAAGGACAAGATCGGCCTGGCGGTGAACATCGCAGTCGGATCTGCAGCCCAGATCGCGCTGTTCGTAGCTCCGGTGCTTGTGCTCGCTTCGTTTCTCATCGGTCCGTTCCCGATGGCGCTGGTCTTCAATGGGTTCGAGCTCGGCGCGATCGTCCTTGCGATCCTCATCGCAGACGAGATCACGCAGCGCGGCGAGTCCACGTGGTACGAAGGTGTACAACTACTCGCCATCTACGCAGTGCTCGGACTGACGTTCTTCTTCGTCTAAGGCCTCAACCTCCTCGACGGGACTCAGGACGACAGATCCGGACACGACGGATAGACCATGAACGCCTGCGCGAGATCTTCGACGGCCACCCGCGATCAGGTGGATCAGCTCGCGCTCGCGACGACAACGCTGCCGACGACAATCCCCGTACCTGGCCGGCAGAACACCTTGACGAACCATCGTGGACACCCGCATCTTGGCCCGAGAGTTGCCGGCGAGCGGCAGCATTATGCCGCGTGCGTCGATGTCACCGCGATCGACCGCCTTCTGCCCGACCCGATCATGATCAATTTGTCCGGCAGCTCGGAAAGGTCATGGACCTGTTCCCACGTCAGGATGCGTTCGCCGTCTGGGAGCCCGGTAGGCAGCAACCGTGGCTGAGCGCCGGTAGCTAGCAGCGCTTGACCCGCGCGTTGATCTTGGCTACGTGGACGGACGCAACCGGGTCGAGGTTCTGGTGTGCAGATCCCACACCGAGCTCGCGTGACTCTTCGATCGAGGTCATCAGCTCCGCAGTTGCGATCAACGTCTTCGACGGGACGCAGTCGGTGAGCACGGCCGAGCCAGCCAAACCGTCCCGGTCGATGACCGTAACTTCAGCGTCCAGCTGGGCGGCCACGGGGCGGCTTCCTACCCGCCCCCGCCGATGACGACGCGATTCATTAGATCATGCGCCGCTGCAGGTTCTCGTCGACGGCGGCGAGGAAGTCCTCTGTGGTTAGCCATTCCTGGTCAGAACCGACCAGCAGCGCCAGGTCCTTGGTCATCCGCCCGCTCTCGACGGTCTCGACACAGACGCGCTCGAGGGTCTCCGCGAACTCGACCACCGCAGGCGTCTGGTCCAGCTTGCCGCGGTGTTCCAGCCCCCGGGTCCAGGCGAAGATCGACGCGATCGGGTTGGTCGATGTCGGCTTGCCCTGCTGGTGCATCCGGTAATGCCGGGTGACGGTGCCATGCGCCGCCTCGGCCTCCACCGTGCCGTCCGGCGTCATCAGGACCGAGGTCATCAGGCCCAGCGACCCGAACCCCTGAGCCACCGTGTCCGACTGCACGTCGCCGTCGTAGTTCTTGCACGCCCAGACGTAGCCGCCCGCCCATTTCAGGGCAGACGCCACCATGTCGTCGATCAGGCGGTGCTCATAGGTGATACCGACCGAGTCGAAGTCAGTCTTGAACTCGGCGTCGAACACCTCTGCGAAAAGATCCTTGAACCGGCCGTCGTACGCCTTGAGGATCGTGTTCTTCGTCGACAGATAGACCGGGAGCTTCCGCTCGAGGCCGTAGCGGAACGACGCACGGGCGAAATCGCGGATCGAGTCGTCGAAGTTGTACATGCCCATCGCCACTCCCCCCGCCGGGAACTGGGCGATCTCCATCTGCACCGGCTCGCCATCCGTCGGGGTGTACGTGATCGTCACCGTTCCGGGACCTGGAACCACAAAATCAGTCGCCTTGTATTGATCGCCGTGCGCATGACGGCCGATCACGATCGGCTTGGTCCAACTCGGCACCAACCGGGGAATATTCGAGATCACGATCGGCTCCCGGAAAATCACCCCACCCAAAATATTGCGGATGGTCCCGTTCGGAGACCGGTACATCCGCCTCAGGCCGAACTCCTCCACCCGCGCCTCATCCGGTGTGATCGTCGCGCACTTCACCCCCACCCCATGCTCCTTGATCGCATTCGCCGCATCCACCGTCACCTGATCATCGGTCGCATCCCGGCTCTCGATCCCGAGGTCGAAATACCGCAAATCGACGTCCAGATACGGATAAATCAAACGGTCCTTAATGAACGACCAGATGATCCGGGTCATCTCATCACCATCGAGCTCAACCACCGGCTTCTCGACCTTGATCTTGGCCATTGAGGCAAGCCCCCTTCGTGCTGAGATTCGGCGGCCGCCACAACCTGATGGACACGCTGTGGTCGAATGTTACGACACGCAGCATCATCACGCGCGGGCATCACACTGCTGCGATCGACAGGGAGGCAGGCTCAAAGCTGGCAAGGATGCGTTAATCGCCTGCCCTGCCCACCCGCCACCGCAGGCTCAGGCGATCAGCGACGCGACGATGACCATCGGCAGCGACACCAATGAGGCGACCGACGTGGCCACAGTCAGGGTCTTGAGGCTGCCTTTGGTTGACAGGCCGAGCAGAGCCTTGAACATCCAGAAGAAGTTGCTGTTGACCTGGAGCGCGAACAGTGCACCTGACGCGATGCCAAGTCCGACGACAACCGGGGCCACATTGAGGGAGCCGAGGATCGGTGCGATGATGCCGGCCGCAGTGATGGCGGCGACCGACACCGATCCGATCGCCAGGTGCAGCACTGCTGCGATGAACCACGCCAGCAGGATGGTTACGAGCACGGGTGCGCCGACATCGGCCGAAAAGAGGCCGCCAAGCACTTCGTCCAGGCCCGTCTCGCCGATCACGGCGCCCAACGAGCCGCCAACGCCGGTGATCAGCAGGATCTCGCCAGTGGTGTGGAAGCCCTCGTCCATCGTCTCGCGGGTGCTCTCGAGCCCTGCCGTGGCGCGGAAGATCACGTAGGCACCTAGGAGGCCGACGAAGAGCGCAAGGTTGGCGTTGCCGAGGAACGCGATGAAGGAGTTGGAGAACTCGAAGAGCTCCGCGAAGGCGCCGAAGGCGATCATGAGCAAGGGCACCAGGATCGGTAGCAGCAATACCCCCAGCGGC
>DATHIJ010000407.1:0-3286 GCA_035489975.1 Propionibacteriaceae bacterium
CGGTGCGTCGCCGTCGCAGCAGGTAGGACAGGGGCCAACTCAGCATGAAGACCGCGATTGCGAGCAGCACGATGAATGCGCCGGGCGCCGCGTTTGCGTAGAACGAGCCCACCGCACCCCCAACTGCCGTTACCACGCCGATGACGACGGCGCAGATGAGGCCTGCGGTGAAACCGCGCACCAGATTGCGTGCGGCGGCCACCGGAACCACCATCAGCGCGCTGACCAGCAGTAACCCCACCGTCCGCATCGCCAGCGCGACCGTGATGGCGGCGAGCGAGACCACCGCGATGTGGTAAAGCCGCACCCGCAGACCTTGGGTGCGGGCAAACTCCTCGTCGGTCGATACGGCATACAACTGCGGTGCCAGTCCAAGGGTTGGCACCAAGACCACGAGAGCAAGCGCTGCGACCATCGTGAGATCGCTTGTTGTGACGGTGGTGAGTGAGCCAAACAGGTACTGCACCAGCCCTCCGGCGCCTACACCGGAGATACCAGACAGGAAGACACCTGCGGCCAGGCCGCCGTAGAACAGGATGGCAAGCCCAACGTCGCCGCTGGCCTTGCCGCGCTGGCGGAGCACCTCGACGAGAACAGCGCCCGCGACGCAGGCGACTACAGCGATCGGAATCGGTGCAGCGCCGGTCAGCAGTGCCAGGCCGACACCGGCGAGAGCCACGTGGCCGAGGCCGTCACCCAGCAGGCTCATGCGACGCTGGACGACGTAGGTGCCGATGGCGGGTGCGATCAAACCTGTGAGCAGTGCGGCGATCAGGGCACGCTGCATAAAGGGATAGGACAAGATTTCAATCACGGTTCCACCGCACCGCCTAGCCAGCTTTCTGCACCTTCACCATGATCATCCGCGGCTACCCGACCATGATCGAGATACTCATGGCCGCCGAGCCGACGATGGTGTTGCCCAAGATCGCCGAGTGGACCATCATGTGCTACTCGACCGTCGCTCAGCACCACCGCGCGGTCGATCAGGTCGCCGAGCGCGCCGACATCATGCAAGACCACGAGGACGCCGGTGCCTGCCGACAACCGCCCTGCCAGGACATCGGCAAGCACTCCCTGATGCTCGAGGTCAACTCCCGAGGTGGGCTCGTCCAAGACCAGGAGGTCGGGGTTGCCGGCAAGTGCCCGGGCGACCAGCACCCGTTGCTGCTGGCCGCCGGACAGCGCAGCGATGTCGGTGTTGAGCTGTTCGGCGAGTCCAACCTGCGCGATAGCGTCATGGATCGCCTCGCGGTCGCCTCGGCTCAGCGGTCGAAAGGGCCGCCTGTGCGCCAATCGTCCGGCTGCGACGACCTCTTTCACCTTCGACCCGCCGAGCAGCGCAAGCGAGCGCTGCGGAACGTAGCCAACGCGCGACCACTGCCGGAAGCTCCGCAGTGGCAAGCCGAAAAGGCGCACCGCGCCGCGTTCGTGGGGCAGCAGGCCGAGCAGGGCCCGGACCAGCGTGGATTTTCCGGAGCCGTTGCCTCCCATCAAAGCCAAAGCCTCGCCCGCCTTTACCGAGAGGCTGACCCTGCGCAGCACGGGAAGGCCGCCCAGTTCGACAATCAGATCGTCGGCCTCGAGCACCGGACTCGCCCCTACGAGCATCCGCCCGCCTTCCGTAGTGCCGCGAGGTTCGCGTCCATGACCGAGAAGTAATCCTGCCCGCGCGATTGGCTGGTGATGCCCTCGACGGGATCCAGTACGTCGGTAGCAAGACCAAGATCACCGGCAATCGCTTCGGCAACGGCCGGTGAAACGAGTGTCTCGTAAAAGATGGTGGTGAGCTTGTGGTCGGTCGCCTCGCGCTGGACCTCGGCGATACGCGCCGGGGAGGGTTCAGCGTCAGGGCTGAGACCGCTGATCCCTATCTGGGTCAGGTGATACCGCGTCGCCAGATAGCCAAAGGCAGCATGAGTGGTGATGAACTCTGTCCGTACGCAACGCGCCAGGCCTTTGCGGAACGACCGATCAAGACTGTCCAACTCTTCGTCAAGGGCGTCTGCGTTGTGCGCGTAGTCGGCCGCGTGATCGGGATCCAGCGTCGACAGCCGTTCCTCAACCGTCCGAGCGATTACTGCGACTGAGGTTGGATCCAGCCAGACATGCGGGTCCAGTTTCTGCTCACCAGGCCCATTCGGCCCGTGATCATGATCATGATCATCTTCGGTTGTTGGCAATGGCCGCAGCGGAACGACCTTGCTGGTATCGATGACCTCCTCGGCGCCGCTCTGTACGACGGCCTCGTCGACTGCGGGTTGGAAGCCATTCTGATAGATCACCAGGCTCGCGGTGGTGAGGCTCGCGACCTGCCGAGGGGTGAGCTCCAGGTCGTGCGGCTCCGCGCCTGGGGGGGTCAAACTTGAGACCGTCGCATGGTCACCCGCGACGCGCTGGGCGACAAACTGGAACGGGTAGAAGGCGGCCACAACGCTGAGCCGGCCAGGGTGCTTTGTCTCCGTGCTGGCTGCCGGTCCGGCGTTTGCACACGCTGCTGCTGCCATGAGCGGCAGCAGGCAGGCGAGTAGGCACATCCGCCCGACACTAACCAACATGAGAACCATTTTCATTAAGGCTCGATAGGAAGTCAAACGGGATGTCACAGTGGGCCGGCCGGTGAGGTTTGACAGAGTGCTGTCATGCCAAAGGATTACTTCGGCGAACCCGTCGCCGAGCGTTACGACGAATCGACTGCGGACCTGTCTGGCCCTCCGACCGTCGACCCCGTTGTCGACTTTCTTGTGGACCTCTCCTTCGACGGGACTGCTCTCGAGCTTGGCATTGGCACCGGCCGGATCGCCCTACCGCTGTCGCAACGCGGCATCCGCGTACATGGCATCGATTTGTCGGAGGCGATGGTCTCCAGGCTGCGCGCGAAACCCGGCGCAGATCGGATCGGTGTGACTGTCGGCGACTTTGCGACCACCACCGTCGCGGAGCGTTTCTCGGTTGCCTATCTGGTCTTCAACACGATCATGAACCTGACAACTCAGGATGAGCAGATCGCCTGCTTCCAGAACGTCGCCGCCCATCTGCAGCCAGGTGGGTGCTTTGTCATCGAGGTGATGGTGCCTGACCTCCAGCGGCTGCCACCCGGTGAGACCTTCCGGCCTTTCACGGTGAGTGCCAGGCGGCTTGGGTTCGACGAGTACGACGTCGCGTCCCAGGGCTTGATCTCCCATCACTACTGGGCCGTCGACGGCAAGCTCGAGGGGAATTCGATGCCGTTTCGCTACGTGTGGCCGGCAGAACTCGACCTGATGGCGCGGCTCGCCGGGATGTC
>DATHIJ010000408.1:0-2171 GCA_035489975.1 Propionibacteriaceae bacterium
GGGAGGAGTTTCAGTGCTGATCGGGTTAGTCGCGCCACCGTGGCTGCCGGTTCCGCCGCGGCGGTATGGCGGGATTGAGATGGTAATCGACGTACTTGCGCGTGGCCTCATGGCGGCGGGACATCAGGTGCGGCTTGCCGCTCCTGCGGGCAGTACCTGCGCCGTTCCCCAAGTCGACGGCCTGCCCACCAGCGCACCGGAGCGGATGGGCCACACGGTCGTGGAGATTCCTTACGCGTTGAACGCTTATGCGGCGCTGAAAGGCGTCGACGTCCTCCACGACCACACCGTGGCGGGGCCGTTGTGTCTCCAGCCTCCCAAGGGAACCCCGGTCGTCACGACCAATCACGGTCCCTTCAATGCCGACCTCAATCCGATTTACGCGGAGATGAGCCGTCAGGGAGTCGCCATTGTTGCGATCTCTCGTCACCAACGGTCTACGGCCCGGAATGTCAAGATCGCCGCAGTCATTCACCACGGCATTGACGTCGGTAGCGTTCCCGTTGGCGATGGGGCGGGTGGGTACGCGTGCGCCCTCGGCCGGATGACGCCAGCCAAAGGGATCCGTGAGGCAATTCTGGTCGCGCGCGAGGCCGGCGTACCACTTCGGATCGCGGCCAAGATGCGTGAACCGTTGGAACGCCAGTATTTCGACGAGTGCGTTCGCCCCCTGCTCGGCGGAGATGTGGAGTATTTAGGAGAACTGAACGCAGAGGAGAAATACCGACTCTTGGGCGGCGCTTTCGCGCTGCTTAATCCCATTCAATGGCCGGAGCCATTTGGACTGGTGATGATTGAAGCGCTGGCCTGCGGCACACCGGTGATCGCGACAGGCTGTGGATCGGCGCCGGAGATCATCGACGACGGCTAGACCGGTTTTGTCCGTACCGAGTTGTCCGCGCTCGCAGCGGCGTTGCACCGGTCTGGGGAGTTGGACCGCAACCGATGCCGGGAGAAGGCTGTCAGCTCTTATAGCACCGAGCGCATGGTCGCCGAACATATTCAGCTCTATTGCCGCTTGCAGCAGGCCAAACCGAAGGATCGTCGCGGTCGCCTGTTGGACGGCGGCTTGGTGGCTGCAAGCACCATCACACCGGACCGTGTGCTTGGAGAACAAGTGCGGCGCCGGCCGAGCATCCCAGCGAAAGCGCGCTGACGGCGCCGCGGCGAGCAGGCAGACGCGGGCGAGTCCGAACGGCTAATTGCTAGCCGAGGCCAAGGCTGCCGCGGAAGGCAGACGTAGGGTGGTGGGCTGTGACGCGTCGCGGGTGGCTCCTGTTTGCCACCCTCAGTGTGTGCTGGGGCATCCCCTACCTGTTCATTCGGATCGCCGTAGCTGATCTTGATCCACTGGTTGTGGCGTTCGGCCGGACCGCTCTCGGTGCCCTGCTGCTGCTTCCGATTGCGTTGCGGAAAGGGGCCCTGAAGCCCTTGCTGCCGTACTGGAAGATCCTGCTGATCTACACCGCGGTCGAGATCATCGGACCGTGGTGGCTCCTCGGACACGCCGAGACTCGGCTCAACAGCTCGACTACCGGCCTGATCATCGCCATGGTCCCGATTGTCGCGGCAGTCATGCTGACCGTGATGGGTCACGATCGTCTGGGTGCCCGCCGGATTTCCGGCCTGGTGCTCGGGCTGGTCGGTGTTGCCTTCCTGGTCGGTGTTGACGTGCAGGTCACTGACTTCGTTGCGATTGGTCAGCTGCTCTTGGTGGTCATCGGCTACGCCATAGGTCCGATCATCATCAGCCGTAAGCTTGCCGATTTGCCATCGCTGGGGGTGGTCACGGCCTCGCTGCTGATCTCAGCGGTGGCCTATGCGCCCTTCACCCCGCTCGTCTGGCCTGACCGCTGGACCGTGCCTGCCGTCGGCTCGGTAGTAGTGCTTGCCGTGGTCTGCACTGCCATTGGGTTCCTGGTGATGTTCGCTCTGATCGCCGAGGCCGGACCCGCCCGCATGACCTTGATCACCTACATCAGCCCGGCGGTGGCCATCATTCTCGGTGCGCTTGTCCTGGATGAGCCGCTCACCATCGGCCTGGCAATTGGCTTCCCGTTGGTGATCATCGGTTCCGTGCTCGGAACATGGCGTAGCACCCCAGCACCTGCGGAGGCGGTCGGCGCCGGCGACGACGATCTCTCTGACTTGCAGAGAAGGCCCTGAGCACC
>DATHIJ010000409.1:0-2650 GCA_035489975.1 Propionibacteriaceae bacterium
GCCATCTCGAGCAGCCGATCCGCCAGGTGCCTCAAGGCACGGGCCGCCGCCACCTCGTCTCCGACCGCGGGCATGTCCGGATCGGCCGGGCTGCGCCGAGCCTCACCCCGAACGTCGAGCGGCGCCGGTACGTCACTGTGCAGGACGGCATTCGCAGACGTCGCAGCCTGATCTTCGTAGAGGTAGATGTCGACCCGCCACGTCTTGGTTGGCTGGGTACGCGACGCCGCCGGACTCTGCTCTTCGCCTGTGTCGCCGATCTCCCGCTGGGCATGCTCAACATGGGCATCGGGACCAGGGAAAAACAGGCTCTCGTTGCCACTGTCGGACCAGCGCACCAAGTAGGGGCCGCCGCCGTCTGCTCCGATCTGCAGGATCTCGCCGTCTCGAATCGGCCGGTGCAGCGTGCCCGAGGCGACCACGATCCGATCGCCGACCTCCGCCTTCATCGTGTCCTCCTGAATGTGTCGGTGAATCGCGCCGTCCGCGCAACCGGGGACCGCAGTACTCAGTCGCCTGCCGCTGTGCGTACGCCGTACGGTCACTCCCAGCATTACCCATTGCTGGGCTTGTGGACAGACCTCTTTGGCAGCACTTGGGACTTTGCTGCGGCTCATCGACGCTTTCCACTCATCCGCGCCCGAACCACGGGGAGCACGAGGCCAACGAAGCTCGCAATGGCACACAGGCTGGCGGTGGTGGTGACGATGCCAAGCGGGAGCGCAGTGTGCTCACCGGCGATGCCGACCAGCGGTGCCGCAATCGCCCCGAAGACGAACTGACTGAGGCCCTGAAGCGAGGAGGCAGTACCGGCCAAGTCTGGATAGTCGGCCATTGCCAATGCGTTTGCCGTCGGGAAGATCAAGCCGATAGCGCTCACCATCACCGAGAGCGCTGCTATCAGCACGGCCAGCGGTAGCCCGATGATCACCGTGACAAGCAGGAATGTTGCTCCGAGCAGATTGACGGTCAAGCCGAAACCGAGCACCCGGGTCAGCGGCCACACCAGGGCAAGGCGACCTCCGATTTGGGCGGCGATGACAAGCGCGAGGGAGATCGATCCGAATACCAACGAGAACCCCTGCGGAGACAGGCCGTAGATCCGTTGCAGGACGAAGGTCGAGCCTGCGATGTAGGCGAACATGGAGGCCCCGGCGAGCCCGGACGAGAGCGCGCAGCCCACAAAGAAGCGGTCGTGGAGGAGAGTGTTGTAGCCGTGCAGGGTCTTGCTGAACCCGCCGACGATCCGCCGCTCGGGTGGCAGGGTCTCCTTCAGTCCTAGCCAGCCTGCAAGGAGGAGCACCGCGCCGAAGCCGGCAAGGACGCCAAAAATGCCGCGCCAACTCATGACTCGGCTGAGCTGTCCACCGAGGATGGGAGCGATCACCGGGGCCAGCCCGGCTACCAAGATCAAGCGGGAGAAGAAGATCATCAGCGCCCGTCCGGAATAGAGATCGCGCGCGATGGCGCGCGAGATCACCAGTCCGGCTGCACCAGCCAGGCCCTGGATGAAGCGAAGCACGACAAGCACCCCTACAGAGGGCGCCAATGCACACGCCACGGAAGCCAGCACAAAGCCCACCAACCCGACGATCAGCGGGCGTCGCCGGCCCAGCCGATCCGATAGCGGACCCGCCACGAGTTGGCCAAGGGCCAGGCCGACCAGGCAGGCAGTGATCGACAGCTGCGCCGCAGAGGCCGACGCGTTGAGGTCCTCGGCAAGCTCAGGCAGCGCAGGTAGGTAGAGGTCGAGTGACAGCGGTCCGAACGTCGAGAGCATGCCGAGTACCACGACCGTGCGTGCTGGCGGCCGGGCGGGCTCGGCGAGATGCATGGGGGAACCCTAGGGGGTCGCGGGATGCGGCACTGATGTCCCTCATTTCCGCACGCCAGTTGCGGGCCGGTTCGGCGTGTCGAGGGATCTGACTCAATCTGGCGTCAGGTTTTGCGGGTGTGAAGCTCGTTCGCGTGCTTTGCGCCTCGATCTCGAAGCCATGCAGCGAGATCAGGCGCGGCGCTTGCATCGACCACATCCAGTGGCGTCTTCTCGTCCCATCCGACCCAGTTCAGGTCCGCGCCTCGCGTCAGCAAATACACGGCTGTACCCCGCTGACCACCATGGCAGGCACTCCAGAAGGCTTGAGTGACCACCTGAGGATCTGGGCCAGGTCCTTCGGCAAAGACAGCCTCGACTCGGTCCAACAACCCGAGGGCAGCAGCCTCGCTCAGTCGGGTACGCGCCCCACGCTCGACAAGTCTCCGGGCCGCTGCCCAGTTGCCGAATCCACAAGCGTCGGCTAACGGGCTCCCGCCACCGAGGACAGCTCCAGTCGCCTCGATGTCGGCTCCCGCATCGAGCAGCGCATCGAGCACCGCGACGTCGTCGCTGCTCGCGGCCCAGTGCAGCGGCGTTTCGGTGTGAGAGCTGAATCGACTATGGGCATTCACATCCGCGCCAGCAGCAACCAGGCGGGCCACGACGTCCGGACCGTGGGGGAAATGCCCCGGCCAGTCGGTTGCCGCATGCAACAGCGTCCGGTAGCACGCCTCATCGCCAATCCGGGCTTTTGCGAGCCACGGGTCCGTAGCGAGCAGCCGCTCGAGCCCAGGGACATCGCCGGAACGTACGGCAGTCGTGGCAGCGACCGCA
>DATHIJ010000410.1:0-8861 GCA_035489975.1 Propionibacteriaceae bacterium
CGAGACCGATCGATGCGCTGACGAATAGCGCAAACCCAACGGAGAGGACGGCGACGACACGCAGCGGTGAGGTCTGGCGCGCTGAGCCGCCCTCTCCGAAGGCAGCCTCGGCCAGGACCGGTAGTGGCGGTGGCGCCTGGGCTGAGTCGCTGGTCACTTGTGCCCAGTTGCCGCCATCCCACCAGCGATAGAGCCCAGGTGCGCCGGCTGGATCCGGGTACCATCCAGGTCTCGGCGCGCCGGTCACGCCCCGAGCCTATGCGGCACTGGGCAATCCGGGGCTGGCCACATTGTGCGCAGCGCATTACCGCTGGCATTGTGCTGCGCGACATACTGCACCCGTGATCTCCCGCGAACTGGCGACGCGGCTCGCGCCGTACGTGTCCTGGACACCCACGAACGGCGACATGTTCTTCATCCCGCGGCCAGAGATCGCTGACTCCATCTTTATCGTCAGCGACATGGTCGTTGAACTGGTCGTCTCGGGCGGCGAGTCACGCTTCCATTTCAATGGAACTGTCGAGTGGGCGCTCGACTCGGTGGAGTCCGACAGCGTGGTGTGGCTGCCCCGGGAAGATCAACTGCGCCAGCTGCTCGGCGACTATTTCTTATCTTTGGATTCCTCCGCCAGCGGTTTCGTGGTCACCGTCAGTGGCCCCGGCAAGGCCTACCACACCGAAACTGAGCACGACGCCGCTGATGCGTACGCCCGCGCCGCGCTCTATGTCCTCGGAGTGGAACAACCAAGCATCGTCAGCTGAGCTTGGCGACTACGCAGGCGGCGTAGGCACCGAGCAGCATCGATGGGGCGTACGGGAATGCCTCGCGCCGGCCCCGTGCGAGCCGAAGCACACCTACGAGCCCGCCAACGACGGTGCCGAGCAGCAGGGTCCACCACAACAACGCCCAGGAGTCGGCAGCCGCGGGTGCTCCAAGCAAAGGCGCAAACCGCACGTCACCGAAGCCAAAGCCTCCACGCGAGATCAGCCACACGAGCAGATAAAGCCCGCCGGCGATCACCGCCCCAGCTGCCGCTCGAACCGGGACCCAGATACCTCCGCCTAGCGGGGCCGCCAGCAGTGCAGCCCCAGCCATCGCAAGCCAGGCGAAGCGGGTCAGCTGCAGCGGCAGCCAGCTTGTGTGTGCATCAATCGCGGCCAAGAGCACTCCCACGATGGCGAGCACGGACCACATCGGCTGGGCATAGCGCGGCAAGCTGAGCCAACTGATTGCGGCCGCGATCCCAGCAAGCGCACCGCAGGCGAACAAGAAGCGGATGCTGCCGAGCTCGCGGTAGCTCGGCGTGCCGCCCCCTGGGATCGGCGCCGGAAGGCGCCGCAGCAACGGTCGTACCAGCAAGGTAGCGGTCATGCCGGTCATCACCGCGATAACCACGGCGGCCAAGCCTTCCCCGATCACCCGGGCGATCCTAGTGTCGTGTCTCTTCGTAGGGGCTCCGCGTCATGCCGCGTCCTCATCACCGCGCCAGCGCCAGGTGTCGTCGGCGCGCGCAGCTGCGGTCAGCCGAACTGTGAGCAGTAGCGAGCAGGTATCCGCGCCGCATGCCAATTCGACCAGCTCAGGAACGGCGACGCGGACCCGCCCCGCGATCGCGAGATCGTCCCAACCTGCCCGGTAGAGGCGGCGCAGCTGCAGCCTGGCTGGGGCAGCCGGCACCATGATCCGCCGCAACGCCCGCACATGTTGGTCCGAAATCTGGATCAGCCGACGCGCCGTGTCGGGGCTGATTCGTCGCAGCGGGCGGCCGTCTCGCCCATGGAGCAGACGGCCGGCCAATCGGGCCGAAATGCCGGCAACTGCGGCTACGTCCTCGAGCGTGAGCGAGCCGCTTGCCATCAGGTAACGCAGCTGGGCCCGAAATGGCCCTGCGTCTACCCAGTGATCGCTAACCTCAACCCGTTTGGCGAGCACCGCCATTCCAATGTCCCTTCGTCGAAGCCTTCTACCTGGAGAAGGCCTCTGGAAGGGGCCGGATGTTAACGGGCGGCCGAAAGTTGCTCGATTTTCCCGAAAAGACGGCCACCGACCGTAAGAAATCGCACGGACGATCAGCGTTTAGTCGGTGGCCATCGATGAGTTATACACGGCACTAGCGCTGGGCGCGGATGAAGCCGGCCTGCTGGGCCGCCTCCTCGCTGTTGAACCAGACTTCGGCAACGGTGCGGCCATAGCCCCCCGACTCTGGTACGTGGTACTTCATGGATCGCTCGTTGCCTTTGATAGTGAAGCCCTCAGGCGGCTCGCTTCCGATGTAGACCCCCTCGCCCTCATATCTCGGCTTGGCTGCTTCAGGGGCAGCTGTGGCCTCATCGAGCAGCGTGGCAGCTTCGTCGGCGATCGCAACGGGCTCGGCAGGTACCTCCCCAGTGGCAGCGGTCTCGCCCCGAACTTCCTCGTCGCCCGTGGTTTCAGCCGGCATCTCCTCAGCAACGCTCGTTGGCTCGTAGTCCCCGCCCTCAGCCGGCTGGTCCGGCACCGCGGCTCCGTCAGCCTCGAGGTTGATCAGGTGCGCAGACATCCCGCCCTGAGGATCCTCACCAGAGTCGTCCATCCCGTTGACAACTGGAGCGGCCGCCCCGCCACCGGCGCCGTCTGTCTGGGTTGGCTGCGGTGGCGCATACGACGTGGTCGGCCGAGCAGCCTGCCAGTCTGCGTCTCTTGAACCCAGGAACTTGCGGACCAATACCACCGTGGCCCCCGCGATTGCGGCGACGATGGCCAGGCCTATCAGCCATCGACCCTTCTTCTTTTCCTTCGGCAACTCCAACTCCCCCTTGGCCGCGGCGACCGCGGCTTTGCCGCGCTTCTTTGCTTCCACGACAACTGGCGCACCCGCGGCAGCGCTCAACGTCTCGGTGAGCCTAGGCAGCACCTCGGCTGACATCTTGTCGCGCGCCGCTTCAACGGCCGGGCTCAGCCGCTCGAGTGCATCGTCGAGAACTGGTCCGATCCTCTCAACCGCGTCTTGAGCCACGCGAGCGCTACGTTGCTTGGCCGAGGTGGCAATCGGCGCTATCCGCTCTGCGGCCTGCTGCGCGTAAGGGGAAACCACCCCCAGGGCCTGCTGGGTGTACGGCGAAATTCGGTCGGCAGCTCCAGTGGCCAAAGGAGCGATCCGATCCGCGGCCGAATGAGCCAGCGGATCCAGTCGATCCGCGGCTCCGTGAGTGATGGGGGCGACCCGCTGGGCGGCCGATTGCGCCAGTGGCCCAAGCCGATCAGCTGCGGAATGAGCGAGCGGTGAGACCTTGTCGGCGGCCACGCCAATCCGATCCGCGGCGGCTTCGGCAAGCGGCCCGACTCGGGTAGCGGCGGACTGCGCGAGCGGCCCTACTCGATCGGCTGCGGTGTGGACCAGCGGTCCAACACGATCAGCGGCCGAATGAACGAAATCATCGGCGGCTGGCACAGCCTGCTCTCGGGCGGCTTTCGCGCGGCGGGAACTCTTAGACACGTTTCCTCCGTTATGAGAAACCTCATGCTCCCCAGTGGAGCATTTCCCACCGTATCGCCCTCTTGATCGGTCTGACAGGATGGGCTCCCGGACCAAAGTCCAGACGATCTTCACGATGATGATCACGACAGAAAGGTGCCTCAAGGTGGCACAGCAGACGGCAACCCTGCACACCAACCACGGCGAAATCACCCTGCTGCTCTTTGGTGATCAAGCTCCGCAGACCGTTGACAATTTCGTGGGCCTCGCCTCAGGCACGAAGGAGTACACCGACCCAAGGACCGGCGAGAGGAGGACCGGGCAGTTCTACGATGGGCTCACCTTCCATCGCGTGATCGACGGCTTCATGATTCAGGGCGGTTGTCCGCTCGGGACGGGCACCGGTGGACCGGGCTACAAGTTCGGTGATGAGTTCCATCCGGATCTGGCCTTCAACAAGCCATACCTACTCGCCATGGCGAACGCCGGTCCGGGCACCAATGGTTCGCAGTTCTTCATCACCGTCGGGCCGCAGCCGCATCTCACCCGGAAGCACACCATCTTCGGCGAGGTCGCCGACCAGTCCAGCCGCGCCGTGGTCGACCAGATCGCCCAGGTTCGGACCGGACGAGGTGATCGCCCGGCCAACCCGGTGGTCATCGAGTCGGTGACGATCGACCCGGGTGACACACCCGAGTGACTCAAACCCCGGGCGCCGGCCCGGACTTCTCGCCTCCGGGTTTTGCTCCGTGTTACCGCCATCCGGAGCGGATGACCGGCATTTCCTGCCAGCGATGCCAGCGGCCGATCTGCGGCGAATGCATGAACCCCGCGTCGGTCGGCTTTCAGTGTCCCAGCTGTGTCGCATCCGGGCGAGCAACTGTACGAGCCCCGCGAACCGCCTTCGGCGCCATCTTGAAGCCAGGCGGCGGTAACGCGACCAAGGTCGTCATGGCAATACTCGCTGTCGAGTGGGTGCTCAACCTGGTCAGTGGCGGGCTACTCGATCGACTGCTGGTCATGAGCAATGAGGCCATCTATCTCGGTCAGTTCTGGCGACTCATTACGGCGTCGCTGACTTCAGGATCGATCCTCGGCGTACTGCTGAACTTGCTAGTGCTCTGGATCGCGGGACGGGCCATTGAATCCGAGGTAGGCACCTGGCGCTTGATTGCGCTGTACGGCGCAGCTGGCCTGGGCGGCACCACGATGCTTTTCGTCTTCGGCCCGTACCAGAGTGGGGGTTATGGTGCAGCGTCTGCGGTGATCGGTCTGCTGGCCGCCAACGCGATCTTCAAGCAGAAGATGCGGGAGGACGTTCGTGCCGATATCGGGCTCTTCGTCTTGCTCATCCTGTACAGCGTCCTGATCGCCTTCCGCAGCTTTGGCTGGCTGATGCTGATCGGCGGCATTGTGATCGGCGCCTTGGTGGGGGTAGTGCTGGCGTACGCCCCGCGCCGCAACCGCAGCACGGTGCAGGTGATCGGCCTGCTGGGAGTGATCATGGTCTGCGTGCTCGCCGTAGCCGTGAAGTTGACGATCTTCTAGGGCCCTGGGCCGCCGCCCGCCTGCGCGTCGGGTGGTTAGCGCCAGTGTCGCTCCGCGGCACTAGCCGCCAAGGGAGAACGCAGCTTCAAGATCATGTGCTGAGTAGGCGCGGAAGGCAATGTGAGTCTCCGTGCTGACTACCCCGGGCACCTTGTTGAGCCGGTCTGCGACGACCTCAGCCACTTGATCATGGGAGGCCACTCGGATCATGACGATCAAGTCGATCGTTCCCGTTACCGAATAGACCTCGCTGACGCCATTGAGCGCGGCGATCTCCTCCGCGACCTCCGGAATACGAGCTACCTCAGCTTTCACAAAGACGATCGCAGTCACCATGGCGGTCATCCTAATGTTGCGGGCGGCCACACCGGCCGATCGCTGTTTTGAGGCACTGGTTTTCCATCTCACGACGGCTGGCGGCGTTATCTTCACGGTGAAACCGGCC
Source organism: Propionibacteriaceae bacterium (assembly GCA_035489975.1). Lineage (GTDB taxonomy): Bacteria > Actinomycetota > Actinomycetes > Propionibacteriales > Propionibacteriaceae > Microlunatus. The sequence goes on from DATHIJ010000410.1 coordinate 5,448, forward strand.
ACCTTTGCCATCTCGGGGCGGCAAACATCAGTCACCGAGTGCGTGCTGCACCCAACGCCTCGTGATCCAGAACGGCGTTGAGCGGCCACATCCAGTCGCCGGTGATCTCGATCAAGCGGGTGCCGGGCTGTTCGAGCCAGTCGGCGATCCGCTCGGTCTCCTCGATGCCGGCTGCTGGCACCGGGTCGGGCGGCTTCGACACAGTCTCGGCGGTCGCTCGCACTGCGCGGGCGACGGCCTGCGGCACTTCACGAGGTGTTGCCCTTGCAGCTCCAGCCAGCCGGCCGTAGCGGATGACATGTATCTCCCAGTCGAGATCGACCTTCCGCGCGGCAACGATCTCGGCGCAAGCTGCAAGGCTGCGGATCCGATGGAACCTCATCGCGGTCCGCGTCAAGGTCTCCAGCCGTCGGCGGATAATGGCAGCTTCCTCGAACCGTTGCTGGCTGACCAGCCGGGTCAACCTGCTCTGCACCCCTCGCACTGCTGGCCGGGCGTCGACCGACAAGGCGGCGCGTACCGCTTCGACAATCTCGCGGTAGCCATCTCGCGAGACGGAGCCGTCACAGGGCGCCGCGCAGCGACCCATGTCGGCCAGTGCACAGGCTGAGAGCCGGGCGGTAGTGCTGAGCCGTGGGGTGCACTGTCGGATCGGGAAGCCGTCGTAGACGGCCAGCGCAACGTCCTCTGCCGCCTGGCGGCGGGTGAATGGTCCGAAGTACGTGGCGCCGTCATCCCGGACCACTCGGACGACCGACAATCGCGGAAAAGGCTCCTCGGTGATCTTGATCCACTGGGTGCGTTCCGGGAACTTCGAGCGACGGTTGTAACGCGGGACGTGACTACCGATCAGCCGCAGCTCGGTAACTTCGGCTTGCAGCTGGGTGACACACGGGACTGCCTCCACACCGGTAGCCAGCCGGACCATCTCGTCGATCCGCGGCCGTTTCTCGGCGGCTGTGAAGTAATTGCGGACCCGAGCCCTGATGTTCTTGGACTTTCCGACGTAGAGAATGTGGCGCTGGCTGTCGTACTCGGCGACGAACAAATAGACGCCGGGCGCATCGGGCAGGCCAGCGGCCCACGTCCGCTTGGCACGCCTTTGTGGTGAGACGCGGCGCGCGAACTCGCTGAGATCCTCGATGGTCTGCACGCCGAGATTGCCCACCCGCTCGATCAAGCCGTGAAGCACGTCGACAGTGGCTTGGGCGTCGGTCAGCGCGCGGTGGTTCGGTGTGACCGCGGCGTGAAAATGTCGGGCCAATGTGGCCAACCTGCAGTCAGATACCTCGTCGCGAAGCAGGATCTGGCGGGCCAGAGCCGCTGTGTCGATCACCGGCCAGCGCGGAAATGGGTACTCACTCGCATCGCAGGCGCGGCGCAGGAAGCTAACGTCGAACCGAGCATTGTGGGCAACGATCACCGTGCCGTGGGCGAAGGCAAGGAACGATGGCAGCACCTGGTGCACTGAAGGTGCGTTGGCCACCATCTGGTTGGTGATGCCGGTCAGCACCGCAATCAGGGGTGGGATGTGGGCCTTCGGGTTGACAAGTGTCTGGAACTCACCGAGCACCTCACCGCCGCGTACCTTGACCGCTCCGACCTCGGTGATCATGTCCGTCACGGCGGCGCCCGTGGTTTCTAGATCAACAACGCAGAATGTGACCTTGGACAGATGCGTCCCAAGATCATCAAATGAGGCCTGTAGTGCCACGATGGCGACACTAGGGATCGCCTCCGACATCCTCCGGCGATCAGCTGTCCCTCAAGTCGCCATTCCGGCTTGACTCTTCTGATCAGTCAGCAGTTAGGTGCGTCGAAGTCCTCACTGGCGTTCTCGAAGGCCCTGATGTTCTTGGGTGCGGCGTCGTACTGGCTCAGCCAAGTCTCCAGTGCCTGCGCTGGGGTGCCCGCCTTGTGCAGCTTGTTGCGCTGCATGAACGTTAGGTGAGCTCTCCAGTCCTTCATGGCTGAGTTCGTTGCCGCCATCAGCGGCTTCTGCGCCTTGCTCCGCTCACTGCAGTCGGCTAGGGCGGCTGCCACCACGCTGTCACCCCCCGCCACCTCATCGCAGGAGGCGTCGAGGTCTTGGTACGCCGAACGAGCATCGTCATAACGTTGGAGGTCGCCGGGGCCCTTCAGCCTGGTCGCCTTGAACTGTGCCTTCATCTGCTCGGGTGTGATCTTGCCGGCATTGCCGTCCTTCTGGGCCTGGATATGGCCCGCCCAGTGCTCAACTCCGGTCGTGCCCTGTTTGATGACCTCATCCGCGGCCCGAACCTTCGCCTGACACGCCTCGAGGGCTTTCTGCTCCTCGCTAGCGGGCTCAGCCGCGGTCGACGGTGGCTGCGAAGGACTCGACTCTGCGATGCTTGGAGCTTGCGACTCAACGGTCGCCGTGCTGGATTCGGCCTGCGGGCCCGCCGTCGTAGCGTCGGGCCAAAACTTGACTGCTGCAAACAAACCGCCCACTAGGAGTGCTGCAGCAACCGCCAGCGGGATGATGACGCGCGCCGGCTGGGCTTTCGCCCGTCTTGCCTGTCCCACATTTCCCCCAAAAGACTCCCCAGTCCCCTTAACTTACTCGAAGATACGCGGACGGGCGAATTGCCAACTGCCCTGCGAGACGGTCAGCAGCGAGATGGTCAGCAGCGGCACAGAAGTCGGAATGGCTCAGCTGCGCGCCCCAGCCATCGCCCCACCACTCCCAACGCGAGCCATCGGCCCGGTGGCATTCAAAAATGTCAGTGCGTTGCGAGACCGTTCCACCAGCGGGGTCTGCTGCGGAAGGAAAGAGTATGGACGTGCTGCACGTGGATTGCGACACCTGCGTCGCCAGGGGGCCAGCCTGTAGCGACTGTGTCGTCATGGTGCTCCTCGGTACGTCCGGGGGTGTGGTTGATCTAGACCCAGACGAGCAGGCCGCCCTGCAGGCGCTGGCCGGCTCTGGATTGGTGCCGCCGCTCAGACTGATTCCGGGCGCGCGCCAGGTCCGCGACGTGCAGTCGCCGCAGGATTGGCGGGACTACGCGTAACGACTCTTTGACCAAAATCGGCGATCCTGATTGCACGTGATCTGATCGTGACTTAAGGTGACACTCACTGTCCGGTGTCCACAGCCGACATCGCTGTCATCCACCGATCAGTAAGAACGTCCATCACAGCTCTCGGGCTTTGCTTAGGTCTGGGGAGGGTTGAGCCAGCCCACGGAGAGCTGCGCGTAGGTGTCGGGGGACTCGGGGAACACTGTGAATTTCACTGCGCGCGCGAGATCACGCGTACCAAAGGCAAGCCGCTCCATATCGATCCGCCGGAGCGTACGCACCATCACGCTCGGGCTGACCTCGGTGGCATTGGGCGCATTGTTTGCCTTCCCGGCCAGCTTGCCGGCCGCGGCGGACCCACCGCTCACCG
>DATHIJ010000411.1:0-2898 GCA_035489975.1 Propionibacteriaceae bacterium
CAACTCAGACTCCACAACCACCCACGTCCAGGCACCAGGCAACGACTCAAACTAGGCGAAGTTCCGCAAGCCGACCCTCCTACGGACGCGCGCCGGGCCAATAGGCGAACGCCTTGCGGACCAGTCGAACAGCACCGCGCCTCAGCGCTTGAAGCTGCTTGCCGCCTCCTCAACCGCCAGCGATCGTCGCAGGCCCAAGAGGTCGCGCCACTCGTCGAAGCGGTGAGTGCTTCACTGCGGCCGGGGGTGGCCGGCAGGCCAGAAGCTCACCGCGACCGTGGAATATGACTGGGCCGAATGTGTTCGGCACAACTGCGGTGTTGCCGCCTCTCAGATGCAGTGCTCGTCCGCCTTCGAGGTCGGCCTCGCCGCTGAGCATCACGAGGACAGCGAAGCCAGGGTCAAGCGTCGTATCGCCGTTCAGCGCGACACGCTCCAGCCGGAAGTACGTGTCTGCCGCTTCCGGCAGGACGGAGGACCCAAAACCCGCCGAACGGATCAGCTGGCGAATCTGCTCGCCACTTCGGCGTCGGCATTCGACAGCTTCTAGCGCCAGATTGAAGCCGAGCCCGAGATGGCCGTCACGTACGCCGTCCAAGTCGAAGTCTCGCCACTCCAACAGTATCGACAGATCCTCGGGCTCTTGCAGCTCGACGATGAACACACCTTCATTGATCGCGTGCAGAACGCCGGGCGGCACATAGACCACGTCACCCGGATGCACCTCGACTCGGTGAAGCATGCTCAGAAGAGTGTCGACGTCTTGGCTCATCACCAGCGACATGAGGTCGTCGCCGGCTACGTCTTGCTTCAGGCCCACGTAGACCTCTCCACCTTCGACGATGTACCAGGCCTCGGCTTTGCCGTGCGCCCTGCCGAGGTGCTCCGCCGCGAACGAGACGTGCGGATGCGCGTGGACAGGCAGGCGCTGACCGGCATCCAACAGCTTGACCAGCAGACGGGTATCGGCGCGAAACGTTCCATGTGTGCCCGCCCCAGCCAGGCTTCAGGCTGCCCTTCGATCGCAGCTTTCAGAGACCGACCATCGGGCAGGATCGTGACCCCAAGCGACGGTTCGCCAGCAAGTGTCGTTGTCGATGCGACCCAGTCCTCCGGCTCGCGGTCGCCGGCGAACGGCTTCCCCCGGAAGTCCGTGATCTTCCGGCCGCCCCGGTAAAGCGGCCCGGCGGACGGTTGGACGGAAGCAGAATTACGTCCGCGAAGCTGTCCTTCTTCGTACGAGCGAGGCAAGGAGGCCGCCCACGAAAGAATCGCCAAGCCCCACGGTGGTGGGCTGGCTGACTTCAAGCCTGAAGCCAGGTACGCAGCGGACGACCGCGCCCATCCGCTCTTCGAGCGCGGTGGCGAAGGACAAGGCCTCCGGGCGGACCGGCAGGCCACGGGTGAGCTCGTACTGCTCATCGGTGTAATCGTCGCCGTAGCTGTAACGAGTGGAGGCGATCACGATGCCGTCGCGGAGCGCATCGGCGTACTCGCCGGCTGCCTCACCATGTGCCAACGACCAGTACTTCGTGTGCACTACCAGGGTCGCAGCTGGGATGAGGGCCTTGAGGGAGTCGAGGGCGTGCTCCACCTCGTTCACCGACAGCAGGTCAACCGACCGGCCCAGGTCCGCCTGCATCTCGTCCTCGTTCAGGCCGTAGACGTTGATGACATCAAGCAGCGCATTGCGCACCCGCCTGCGAAAGGTGGGCAGATGGAAGGCGGCGTCCTCGTAGTAGACGAATGCTCCAGGCGGCAGCTGTTGCATGTGTCTTCTTAGTGTGGTCAGGCGCTCGTCGAGCACGTCTTGGTCCCGCATCGTGTTGAATCCCGAGATCAGGAAGATTCCGGCGTCGCGAAGCAGGGAGCCCAGCTGGTCGCTCAGCACCAGTGACGCATTCGCCGGGTCGTTGACATAGATCAACCTGTTCGGGAATGGTGTTTGCACGTCGATGTCGCCGACCTGGACCCGGGTGCCCTGGTCGTACTGCACGACGAGGTGCGGATAGAGGGTGTCTTCGCGGGCGCTGGAGATGTAGTCGCAGGACGGGGGCAGCAAGCGGCGAACCTGGTCGTTGAGGCTAACCACGTGCAGTGTGCAGGGCACCCCGAGCCTGCTCATCGCGAGCGCCGCCCGGACCGATGTGCCGCCGAGACTTATCCGCCTGGGAAACCGGTCGGCGAATCTGCGCAAGGTCTCCGAGGAGGTGGCGAAGTACTCGCCTCCGGCGCCGCGTTTCATGTGTGCGAGCAACGAGATGATCAGGTTGCGCTCATCGGTCACCGGGACCGACAGAGTCAACTCTCTGTCGCGGATCTCGTGTTCCGCGACGAGTTGCTGCAGCGTCGATGAGGACAACTTCAGCTCGTAGTCGAGGCAGCCCCCCAGGCCCAGCACGACACGTGAAGCCACGTCAGTACAGCGATGCTTTGCCGGCAGTGTCGAAGAGGTCGATCTTCTGTCCGGCCACCACCTTCATCGCCTCGATACAGGGCGGCTGGATGATGAGCGGCTCGCGGAGACTCTGATCAGCCAGCACTTCCCGCATCTTCGTGTGGTACGCCACCTTGATATCACTCGAAATGTTGATCTTGTTGATCCCGAGTTTGACTGCCTCGGCGATCTCGTCGTCGGGGTTGTTCGAACCGCCGTGTAGTACCAGGGGGATGTCGACCTTGTCCTTGATCAGCTTGAGCAGGTCAAGCTTGAGCTCCGGCTTCATCGGCGTGGGATAGATGCCATGGTAGGTGCCGATCGCGACAGCGAGGCTGTCCACCGCGGTGGATTCCACGAAGGTGAGCGCGTCGTCCGGATTGGTGTAGATGATGGTGTCGCTGCCGCCCTCAGCCTGGCTGTCCATCTGGCCGATGGTGCCCAGCTCACCTTCCACCGAG
>DATHIJ010000412.1:0-3577 GCA_035489975.1 Propionibacteriaceae bacterium
CGAGGCGCGCGATCCTGGAGACACGCCGATGTCTGTCCATATCCCTTGGGACTTATGAATAGGCCTCTTCGGGGGTATGCAGTTACCGGACCTCCAGTATCTCGCGCCGCGCCGAATATCTGGCGAATGGCGGCTGGCTAAGCCACAGATCTCGTGGCCAGCGACCTACTCGTCGGCACGTCGGGTTACTGCATACCCCAAGCCTCCTTATCGGTTTCGCCCGGGCGGCGCCGTGGGCGGCACCGCGTGCATGACGGTCAGCGTCACGCGATCGTCCCGATACGACACCCTGAACAGGTGGCCTCCCGTCAGCCACGAGCGATTTTCGGGCAGCTTGTCGAATCTGCCCCTGACGGACCCGCCCTTCATGATCGTCAGCACGGTGCCCTGGGTCAGGGCTCCTCGCACATCCAGGGCAAGTTCTCCGTCCAACACGAGGCCGCCCTCAGCGTCGACACTCGTGTATTCGCTATCGCTCCAGACGGTCACGGCGAGGCGACCCTCGCGGCCGATGCGCACATCCCCACCGACGTTCAGCACGTTGCCGGGGACGCTGGTGAAGAGCGCCGCGGATTCGGCCGGCGTGAGACCGGGCTGCAGCACGCCGCTGTCGACGTCGATGCTGCCTCCCACGAAACCGCTGCCGCCGAGTGTGCCGCCTTCGACGTCGATCGAGCTTGCGTGCGAGCCGGTGATCGAAAGCTTGCCGCCTTCAACCGCCGTGCCGCCCTCGTAGGTGGCGTCGCCCGTCATGATCAGCGTCCCGGGGCCTTGCTTGGTCAGAGAAGCCGTATAGAGGTTGTTGTCGATCTTCTGCTGAATGTAGGCCGCGCGCGCATCCATCCATTCCTTGCGCCACTTGACGGCGTCCTGATAAGTGATCTTGTCGTACCACTCGGGATGGCCGTTAGTAATAGCCTGGATGTAAGGATCACCCAGAATGCCCTGAAGCATGAACGCCTGTGCCTTAAGCGTGCCGTCCGGGTTCAGCACGTTGGGGCTGAATTCACCAGCGTAGGCAATGCCATGCTGCTTGTAGCCCGCCAGCCACTCCAGATCTTCCCTTTCCCTTTCCTTGATCGCGATCTGGCTGATGTCGTTCGACCAGACGTCCAGGGGCGCTTTATTCATGTTGTAGGTCATGGGGCTCAGGAACTGGCCGGGGCCGTGCATGCCCTTGGCCAGATCGGGAATCCCCCAGCCCCAGCGTTCGTCCGGAAGACCGTCGGGAGCGGTCCAGGCGATGGATGCCCCGGAGGGGGAGGTCTGCCCGGTGCCGAGGAATCTCACGCCGTCCGACATCTTGTTGTTCGCCGTGGTGAGCATCAGCTCACGCACCTGCATGGCGTCCATGTCCGGATAGCGGGAGAGCAGCACCCCCATCACCGCTGTAGCAACGGGCGTTGCCGGCGACGTGCCGCTTGAGTTCGAATAGTTCGTATCACCAGCGCTGCTCGTGGTCCGGACGTTGTTCGAGGGCGTGGACACGCTGAACCATTTGGCGAGCCCCGCCTCGTTGAACCCGAACTGCTTTGTGTATTCGGGGTTCGTCGCAGTGGGCGGTTGCACTCCGCCGACGGCTACCCACTGCTTTTCCGCCCAGGGATTGAAGACAGGATACGCCGGGCGATAATACGGGTTGCTCCAGTCGTTGTTGCCGGCCGACCTTACGTTGACGGTACCGCTGTCCTTGATCGCATCCCAGATGGCTTCCATAAAGGACCGCCCGGGATAGCTCGGATTGTATTGAATGCCGCCTTCCGAATAGCTCTTCTTGAAGAAGAAGTACTGGTACTCCAGGTCCTTCAGGTACTCGTTGGGAATGATAGTCGCCATTGCCGTGGCGCTGGCGCTGTCCTTGCCAGGCAGCTGATAGGCGTTGGCGAGGTTGCCGTTGGCTCCAAGATCGTTTCCGAGACCGTCGAAGCGGGTTCTGTTGAGAGTCTGGACGAAAGAGCCCCAACTGCTGTTGATGACCTGGGCGCCTGCGTCGACGAGGGCCTTATTGGCCGTATACCAGTACACGTAATCGTGGAAGGGACCGTGGGACTGGGTATCGGAACCGCCGGTCTTGGCGACGTACATCTTCGATCCGAAGGCGATGCCGTGCTGGTCTTTCCCGTCGCGCATGCCGGAGGTGACCCCGAGCATGCCGGTCCCGTGCGAGTAATCACTTGTTCTGGCCTGATCACCGGCCACGGTGAACCACTCGCCCGCAGTGAACGGGTTCGTCGGGGTCGCGCCGCGATACCCGAAGCCGGACGTGCCGTAGACACCCTCCGCCCTCACCGACTCGATCAGGTCGGTCTGAAATGCTTCGTGTGTAGTCCTGTAGCCCGAGTCCATCATGCCCAGCTTGACGCCCTGCCCGCAGTACCCCATGGCGTAGGCGGTCGACGCGTTTACCGCGACGAGCTGCCATGGAGCATTGACCGCCGTGCCGGGAGTAGAAGGATTATGGCCGGTGTAAAAGCCATATTCGGGCGTTTCCCAACTGGCTCTTGCGGCGTCCAGCTCCGATGGACTCGCGGCGACAAAGCCGGGGTCTCCCGGATACGACCACTGCGCGCACGACTGAGTCGCGCCGACCGCAGAACCGGCAAAGACCAGTGAGGACAGGCAAACACTAAGTGCAAGGAAAACGACGCCCGTTCTCTGTTGCCACTTTGTCACAATGACATTTGGCCGACTTGGTTGATGCCTTGCTTCCATTTCTGAGCCCCCATTCTCGATTTTGAAATTGGCGCCGTTAGAGCGCTCAAGCATGCCTCCACCGACGGAACCGGACGGTTGGAATGCGGCGCACCAGTCCCGCGCCGGTCAACGCGCGCAGGGCGTCATACACCGCCTGGTGGGACACCGTAGGGAGCCAGGTGAGACCGATGGCAGGCCCAACCCTACTGTCGCTGGTCATCAGATCGGCGATCGCCGCCATCCTCCTGGATCGGGATCTTGGCGATATTTTCATAGATGGGGAACGTCTGCAATATCGTCGCCCGAAGCCGGCGCGACGCACAGAGTTTCCGGCCGCTTGACACCCGTCCGGGCATGCGCGTAGTTACTCGGCCTGAGCCGAGCGTCTCCACCCAGGGCACCGGCGCGACGTCGCCAACGTTGCCGGCGCGGTGGCGGACGGGTACTCGTCGCGGTAGTCCTGGAAACGCAACAGAACGAATTCGACGTACCAGAAGCGCCAGCAGCAGGCGTGATCGAGCGATCGGATCCGGCGCTTCGTCGAGCGCCCGTCGGATCGCTGGCAGAGCAAGGTCGATACGCCCCTGCGCCAAGCGCAGCAACGACATTCCCGGCCCGGGGTCTCGTCCAGCGAGACGGGCCTGGCGGTAGGACTGCTCCGCCTCCGCGAGCTCGCCGCGCAACCGCTGGATCTCGGCGAGCTGGTAGTGGGCCGACCCGAGCGCATCCCATGCCGGTGGGCCGGCGAGCCGGTCGCAGGCTCGCCGGGCGGAATCGAGGGCGTCCGCCCACGCGCCCTGCAGCCGGAAGATCTCGCAGCGGTGGACGAGACAGTTGCCTCGGAACGGAACGAGGTCGGGCTGTGCATCGCACCAACGTGTGA
>DATHIJ010000413.1:0-4878 GCA_035489975.1 Propionibacteriaceae bacterium
TATTCGAGAGATCGCCGATGATCTTCTTCATTGGAGAAGGCAGCCGCCTTACCAGGGTCGGAATCGCCAGAATCTGATCTCCGCTCGCGAGCTGAGGTTTCCTGAGGAGGTCGATGACCTCGATGCTGTAATTGCCACCGAGCCGCTCCTCACACAGCTTCTTGAGGTTCGCGAAGGCAGTGATGCACTTGGGGGTTTGGCCGGCAACGTACAGGCGCAGGTTCCACTGCTCGGCCCCCTTCCGCGCGGCCGGTTTCATCGGGTCCGCCTCTTCAGGGTGCGCGGAGACCGGCGGATGAGTTGCACGCCGCGATCGGTAATGCGGTACGGGCAGAATTCGTTTGAGTGCGGCATTCCGCGTGATTTGAGCACGTAGAGGCCGCGATGCCGTTGACCCTTCTCCTCGACGGCCCGCAGCAGGATCCAGGTGTCCATAAGAGACGAGATGCCCGTATCCGTCGTCTGCTCGTGCGCGTCGCCGGACGTGAGGCTTGAGAAGAGAGCCGTGATGTGGCTCGTCTTGAGATAGTCGACCAGTCGCAGAAGTGTGGCCTTGACGGCGCTCGCTGTGCCGGTTGACATTAGGTCATTGATGGGATCGACAACGACCACGGTGGGTCTGACCTCTTCGATCTCTCGGTGCATGGCCACGAGATGCTGCTCGAGGCCGAGCAGCGCCGGGCGGGCCGCTCGAAAATGGAGGGAGCCGTCCTTCATCCACGCCTCGAGATGGATTCCGATCGACCGCATGTTTCGCATGTACTGGCTAGGCGATTCTTCGAAGAGGAAGTACACGCAGCGCTCGCCACGGCGACAGGCCGCGTCGACGAAGTGCGCAGCGAGACTCGACTTGCCCGTGCCGGCGGGCCCTGAGAGGAGGATGCTGCTTCCGCGATAGAAGCCTTTGCCCCCGAGCATCGCGTCGAGGGCTTCAAGCCCGGTGGAGACCCGATCAAGGGGGGCCTCATGCTGGAGGCCCAACGAAGTGATCGGGAGCACGCTGAGGCCGCTCCGGCCGATCAAGAACGGGTACTCGTTGGTCCCGTGGCTGGAGCCGCGGTACTTGACGATCCGGAGACGCCGCGTGGAGACCTGGTCGTCGACTCGGTTGTCGAGCACGACAACAGCGTCGGACACGTACTCTTCGAGTCCGTGCCGGGTAAGGGTTCCCTCGCCCCGCTCGCCGGTAATGACCGCGGTCACGCCCTTGTCCTTCAGCCACCTGAAGAGACGCGCCAGCTCGATTCGCAGGATACCGGGATTGGAGAATCCCGCGAACAACGCCTCGATGGTGTCCAGGACGACCCGCTTGGCCCTGACCGACTTGATCGCGTGATCCAGCCGGATGAAGAGCCCCTCCAGATCGTATTCACCCGTCTCTTCGATCTCATGCCGATTGATGCGGACATGGTCGATGATGATCTTTTTTTGGGCGATGAGCGCGGCCAGATCGAACCCGAGCGAGGCGACATCGGCGGTCAGGTCTTCGACGCTTTCCTCGAAGGTCATGAATACGCCGCGCTCACCAAGCTCAGTGGCGCCGCGGACGAGGAACTCGGTCGCCAGGAGGGTCTTCCCTGACCCGGCAGCGCCGCAGACCAATGTCGCCCGGCCTTTCGGCAGCCCTCCTCCTGTGATCTCGTCGAATCCCTTTATGCCAGTGGCGGCTTTCCCCAAAGCAGCAAACGGACCGTGCGTCCCCACTGGCTGTAACGCCACAGCTGGGCGACTGGCGAGCTTTGGCGGCGGCGATGGTTTGCGCAAGAAGGACCAACTATCCTACCGGTCGCGTCCCGATTCAAGCCCCAGCAGCAAAAAGGACCTAGGTCACAGGCTATTGCAGTATCCGGTAAATTATTCCTGAGAGGTATTTCTCTCCTGTTAGACCCGACCTGGGTTGCCGTCGGCAACCCAAGGGCGTTGATAGAGCAGGCCCTGGGCTTCCCCTCACTGCGCGGTAGACGCTACCAGCGGTGCCCGGCTGGTTGGCTCGTCGGCCGGTGCGCGATGTGGGCCCCACATGAGCAGGCGAGCCAGACGTACTCATCGTCTCGGCCGCCTTCCAACTCACCGCAGCGCTGGTGCTCGCGCATAAAGGTCACCAAAGCGCCAAGGATTCCGGGCATGGGCTGGAAGATTACCACGACCGCCACCCCTTGCGTGGGCTGCCCAACAACGACCAATCCGGAGAGTCTGTCCCATTCACTTCTACCCGTCGCACTGAGCCTGTCGGGAACTTCCCGCTCTTTCCGCCGGGGCCACAAGAGGCACGCAGTTTGCTGTCGACGGTATGGGCGTTGTTGTTGGTCCCCTACTGAAACGGAGATCGCGCTGCTTGCTCGTCGGCGTCACGAGTATCCATCTGCCCCGCCGTATGACGTGCGCGCTAACTATCGGCACGCTGGTTCGGGTGGCCTATACAGAGCGCGAGGGGCGGCGACTGGTCGAAACGATTCAGCCGTTGCCAGGGTCACCCCTTGTGCCTCGGCGCCGCCCTTAGCTATGAATCGACGGATCCGCCCCAGGCCGGGACCGTGAGGCCAGAGGACGTGCGCTTGCTCGTCATAGCAGCCCTTGCAAGGGGCAAACTCTGGCAGCTGAAGGACGGTCGGGTACGAGCGGGGCGCGGAATCGGTGCAATTTGTCGGATTTGTAGCGAGCCTATCACCGGCGACCACGTTGAGTATAAGGTGGCCGGGCCCACCGAGTGCGTCACTGTTCACCTTTCGTGCTACGTCGTGTGGCAGGAGGAGGAGTCGCCTCCGCGTGTCTGAAGCTTCCTACGGGCAACGCAGTGTATAGCACCCATGAGGATGACCTTCGTCTGCGGTCGTTCCTGCTTGATTCGCCTCGTCAACTCCAACCCGTTGATGCTCGGCATCATCAAGTCCGCGATCACTACGTCGGGACGTTCGCGTAGCACCTGCGCGAGGGCCTCCCGCCGTTTGCAGCCTCGCTAATTCGTTGGGTACTGCTTACTGGTACGACTTGCCGACCCGGGAAGAATGGAACGCGTGACTGCGCTTGTCTGCCCTTCACTCTTGGCGTTGGGAACAAGGAAAGATCGATCATTCCGGCGTCCATTACTGTGTCACACATTCTTGCCGTGACCCATAAGCTCGGCAAATATGGCCGTGCTGGGTTGGCATGTGCGTTGCTCTTTTGCGTTCTTACCGTTTCCGACCGTCGGAATGCAAAGGGAGATTTGCAATGCGCAAGAAAGTTCTGCTCCTCTCGTTCGCTCTTGTCATGGTCGGCTGGAGTACGGGCCCGCCCAGCGCCGAGGCCATCACTTGCATCAGCGTCCCCGATGTCACGCTGTTGCCGGCGGCCGGGTGCGATCTCGGCGGGTTGACATTCTCCGACTTCAATGTCTCCGCGAGCGCCGGATTCTCCGCGGCCACGGTGGGGCTAGGTTCCAGCTCCACGGCCTCCCCCAGTAACGTCAACCTACTCTTTCAGCTCGCCCCAACCCCCGGAATCGGGCCGGGCGACGTGCTGCTCAGCTACGGGGTCACGGCCGGCGCGGGGCTGAGGCTCACGGGCATCGATCTCACGAATGACGCCATCCTCGGCCCCGTTACGATCGGGGAGCTCGCCTGCCGCGTCCCGTTCACGATGGGTGGTACCTGCGTCCCCGCGGACCGGCTGGCCGCAGTCGCAGTGGGCCCGGGCCAGAGCGCCGCAGCGCTCTTCACCAGCCCAGTAGACTTCGCGTTTCTGCACAAAGACATCGCGGTCGGCGTCGGCGGCTTCATCAGCGACTTCAGCAACAGCCACAGTCTCGAGCCTGTGCCGGAGCCGGCCACGCTGTTGCTCTTCGGCACCGCGTTGACGGGGATAGGAGTCGCCTACCGGAGGCGTAGGGGAGGTAGCCTCAAGTAACTCCAACCCCACCGGGTACGTCCACGAGCGTCGAGTCCCTCGGCGCTCGTGTGCACGCGCCCGGCGCTACCCTGCTGACGTCTGCCCACCTGGTTCCTCGTCTGCTTCGCGAGCTCGTCCAGGGAATTGCTGGATGATAGGCAGCAGCGCCGTGGCGAGCTCCCCCTTGCTGACGAACTCGTCTGCACCGTGTTCGTAGGCCAGGCTTCGGTAGTCGGTCGCCGCGCTTACCACAACGACCTTCGTCTCGGGCCACTCACGCTTAATCTGGCGCGTCACCGCCAACCCGTCGAGCCGGGGCATCATGATGTCAGTAACCAGAACATCAGGCCGTTCCCGTCGCGCGAGGTCGATGGCCTCTTCCCCGTTTCTCGCCTCAAGAAGTACCCCCACGTTCGGATCAGTGGCCAGGATCAACGTGAGGAGGAAACGGAACTCGGGATCGTCGTCGGCTACGAGAACGAGCTTTGGGGGCATGGGACCGTCTTGCGGCAGCACTCTTTAGGGGCTGGCCGCCTTGATGGCGTGGTGCATGGTTTAAGCCATCCAATTCCCCGGGCTGGCCAGCGGAAATCACGGGCTTTTCTCGCGCACCTTGGGAACACCTTTCGCGCCGCCGGCACACACTACACGGTAAGAAACACGCCGTGGAAGTCGGGAGGTCGTTGCCCCGAGCAGGGACGCCGCTCCCTTGGCGGCGGCTCGTGCTGGGAGTGCGGCGTGACTGCGAAGGGCTGTTGCTCGACGAGCTCGTGCCCTTCGCCGCAAGCTTAGCGCGCCCGAGAACCGATCGCGTGGGCCCTCACCGCACTCGGACTACTGGCTACTCGCGATCTTCGGTGCCCAGGCAGAGCGGCGGTTCAGGATGAGAGGTTCTGACCCCCGCCTCCCGAGATGATTTCCCCGGCGGCATGCGTCTTGCAGAGTTCGAAGGCAACCACGTGATGACGAACAAGGACGGACACATGGCGGTTGGGGACGCGAATTCGGACT
>DATHIJ010000414.1:0-3141 GCA_035489975.1 Propionibacteriaceae bacterium
TTTGATCAGCCCTAGGGCAATGGGCCCGAGCTCGAAGTGACGGGCCGAGCCGCCCACAAAACCCACTGCACGCCCGTCGAGCAGGAGCTCAGCCTTAGCGGGCGGCAATGCGTTGACACTGCCGTCCAGGTGCAGACGAACGAGCCGGCGCGGCGGTCGCCCGAGGTTGTGGACCCGGGCGACTGTTTCCTGACCCCGGTAACAGCCCTTGTCCAGGTGGACGGCGACGCCGAGCAAGTCGACCTCATTCGGGATAGTGCGGTGGTCGGTGTCGAGGCCGATCCGTGGCACACCCGCAGCGATCCGATGTGCCTCGAGAGCCCAAGTGCCAGCTCGTGGACCGCGGTCCATGACAGCTCCGAGCTGATGACGAAACACGAAGATCTCGCGGCCACCGAGCGAGTCAGTGCCAACTCGAACAAGGTGGTCCCCGGCGAGCTGCGCAGCAGACCAGACGACCGCGTACTCGGCGCTCCGGTCGCGTACCTCAACTCTCATCAAAAAGCGCATCCCGTCAAGCCAGCTCACCAATGCTGGCGCAGAACCCGGTTCGGTGTGCGCCCAGAAGGTTTCGCCGTCGTCCACGCCATAGAGCACGTGTTCGATGTGGCCGTGTGGGGACAGCACAAGCGTCGTCACACCCCGTCCGGGCTCCAGCCCCTCGAGGTATTGCGTCGTCAGAGAGTGCAGCCAGGTCAGCCGGTCGGGCCCGGTAACCGTGATCACACCGCGGTGGGACAGCTCGACGACACCTTCGCCACTGGTCAGCAGCCGCTGCTCACGCATCGGGTCGCCGTAGTGCCAAGGCACACCGATATCTGGCCCGGTCTCGGGCACAATAGCGGTCATGCTCGCTTCAGCACTCCCATCCATACTTTTCTTCCCATACCTCTGCCATGGTAGGAAGGCGCCCGACAACCTGCTGATCGCCCTCAATCTCCCGGTACGCCGTTGCGCTCGCCGCGGTGCCGCTATCGATTTGGTCCTCGACCGCGCTCGCGAGAACCGGCCGCAGTTTGTTCAGACCTGACGGAAGTTGATCAGACTCGGCGCAGCCGGCCCCACATGTGGTTCTGCAGACTGTGCCCGTGCGCAGCCTTGTCGAATGTCCACAACAGGTCCCCAGCAACGTTGCCATAAAGGCGCTGACCCGCTGCATAATCCTCAGCTGAGGCCGTGCGCACTACCGCGTCGGTCGCGAGCTCGATCTTGGCTCCGCTGACGGTTCCGTACCACACCTCCGCGTACCCCGCTGGGTGACACATCACGACCTCCAGACTGCGGTCGGGCTGCGGCCGCCAGAACCCGGTCTCCATGGCCAGCGGCCGGATCGCCGTTCCCTGGTCATCGACCTCAAAGATCTGTGACAGGTAGTGCAGGTAGTTCCCGCCGTTGTGGGCGAAGTCGATCTGCTGTCCGAACTCGAAATCCTCAGTACCTGGATAGGTTGCCTTACCGCTGCCCTCCCAGCGGCCGATCATCCAAGCGATGGCTGTCAGATCCGGATGGAGGTCGGTTGAGAGCTCGTACGACATCGGCTCAACCACCGGAACGAGCAGCTCGGGAAATGAGCCGGATCAGCATGATCAGTAGCAGCAGCCCGAGGGCGGCAACGCCGCAGATCAACAGCACCGCGAAGGTAAAGGACAGCGACATGGCTCGCAGTCTAGTGTCGTGTCTCCTAAGTTCCTTTGCGGTTGGCGTCGTTCAGGTGCGTGGATCGCAAGGCCGACGAGGGAGGAATACCGGGTCGTATGCCGACCGAGGAGAACGCCGCGAGGTGCGTGCCTGGGCGGCGCGAACCGTAAAGAGACTTAGGAGACACGGCACTATTGGGGCACCGCATCGTCACCGTGGATCTACGGGAGCGTACGTTCCATGATCGTGCAGGCCGTCACGTACGTCTTAGCGCCGGCTATCGGCCAGCTGTCGCGCGCCGCGCCTGCCTCGGAATAGCCCAATCGCTGGTAAAGTGCGCGGGCCCTGGGGTTGTCGTGCTCGACCAGCATCCTGGCCATCGGCCGACCATGATCGATGATCTTTTGCTGCAACGCCCTGATCAGCTCGGTTCCGACGCCCAGTGATTGGAACCGTTCGTGCACCGCAAGCATCCAGATATTGCCGGCCTCATCCGATGTCCGGAAGTCGACCCCGCCCATTGCGATCAACCGGTCGTTCGGCAAGAAGCCGACGAGCAGCACTACATCTCCCGCGTACGAGGCCTCGAGCGCTGCGGCCACTGCACGGATATGATCCGGACCTCCTGACCAGTTCAGATCGCTCAGATCGGTCGCTTCAAGATCACGAAAACCTAGCCGCAGGTCCATAGGCCACTACTGTGCCAGGCTACGGTGTCGTGCTGGTGGCTCACTCCTCCGCGAAGCATTTCTTCCCTCTTGCGAAGCACTTCTTCGCAACGAATGCGAGCTAGTAGACCAGTGCCCGAACCTGGTCGGCGAGGGCTTCCTCGACGAAGCTGGCTGCGCCCTGGATTGTTGCCGACTCGATCAGGTCGGCCTCGGCCAGTTCGCGCCGGGCGGCGCATTGGGTGCAAACAGTGATCGCGCCGGCGAGCCTCACGGTCTCCACCAGCTCCGCAACTGGCGTCGCATAGGGCAGCTCGAGATCGGGCTGCCGCCCGGGCACGGCGAACCACACCGCCTCGCCGGTCAGCCAGACCGATACCGAAGCCCCGGCAGTGACACCCATCGCGGCGACGGTCCAGGCCTGATTCGCCCGCTCGGCCGCCTCGGCGCCGCAGGTGATCTTGATCAGGAGCGACCGCGTTGTCATTTCGGTGGACATGGCCGCCATTGTGGCAGAGGGTAGCTCTGTGTTGATCACGAGATTCGCAGGTTCGGCACCCTGGGAGGCCAGATACGGCTACTCGCGGGTGGTCGTGGCAGGTGATTGGGCTATCACGGCAGGCACCACCGCGACAGGTGTAGATGGGATGGTGCTGCATCCAGGTGATCCATACCGGCAGACGCTGGCGGCCTTCACGATCGCGCTCGATGCGCTGCAGGCAGCCGGTGTGGCAACGGAGCAGGTGGTGCGAACCCGGATGTATGTCACCGACATCACCTCGCAAGCCGAAGTCGGCCGGGCGCACCTGGAGATACTCGGGCACATTCGCCCCGT
>DATHIJ010000415.1:0-2401 GCA_035489975.1 Propionibacteriaceae bacterium
GCCCTTGCGCGTTTTCTGATCACTGAGAGGAGGCTCCAGCGATGGCTATCCCGACCTTCGTCGACCACGTCACGCTGCATGTGTACGGCGGCAACGGCGGCCACGGCTGCGCCTCCATTCATCGTGAGAAGTTCAAACCGCTCGGCGGCCCCGACGGTGGTAACGGCGGGGACGGTGGATCGGTGATCCTCCGTGTTGATCACCGGCTGACCACGCTGGTGGACTACTACCGGCAGGCACATCGACGCGCGACCAATGGTGAGCTAGGTCGCGGCAACCACGCGAACGGCGCCCGGGGATCCGACGTCATCCTCCCGGTACCTCGCGGCACCGTGGTGACCGATGCCGACACCGGTGAGCTAATCGCCGACTTGACTACTGACGGCGCTGAGATTGTCGTCGCGCAGGGTGGCCGTGGCGGACTCGGCAATGCAGCCCTAGCTTCACCAAGTCGCAAAGCGCCTGGGTTTGCCTTGCTCGGCGAGCCAGGAGTCACCAGGACCATCAGCCTGGAGTTGAAGGTCGTCGCCGACATCGGGTTGGTTGGCTTTCCGAGCGCCGGGAAATCATCGCTAGTGGCGGCGATCTCCCGTGCCAGGCCCAAGATCGCCGATTATCCCTTCACGACGTTGGTGCCCAACCTTGGTGTGGTAGCGGCCGGTGAGATGAGCTTCACGGTTGCCGACGTACCAGGACTCATCGAGGGTGCCAGTGAAGGACGCGGCCTCGGGTTCGACTTCCTGCGACATATTGAACGATGTGCCGCAATCGTCCATGTGATCGACTGCGCCACTTATCTGCCGGGCCGCGACCCGATAACCGATCTCGACGTCATCGAGGCCGAGCTCAAAGCACACGGAGGACTGGAGGACCGGCCGCGACTCGTGGCCCTCAACAAGATCGACATCCCCGATGCCAGGCAGGTTGCCGAGATGGCCTCGGGCGACTTGCATGACCGAGGCCTGCACGTTATCCCGATCTCCACCAGGAGCGGCGAAGGCTTACGGGAGTTGATCTTCGCGATGGCTCAGCTTGTCAAGGCTCGCCGTGACTCCGCACCCCCTCCTCCGCCCACCAGGATCGTCATTCGGCCAAAGCCGCTCGACGGCCAGGCCGAGTTCAGCGTGGAGCGTGAGGGCGAGCTGTGGCGCGTACGCGGCGACAAGCCGGAGCGGTGGGTACAGCAAACCGACTTCGCCAACGCCGAGGCCGTCGGCTACCTCGCCGACCGGCTCAACCGGATTGGAATCGAAGACCGGCTACTCGAGCTTGGCGCCCATGCCGGCGACGGCGTCGCGATTGGCGGCGCAGATGCGGTGATCTTTGACTTCGCCCCCCAGATCGAGATCGGCGCGGAGATACTCAGCCGTCGCGGCGAGGACCAGCGGCTGACCGAGGAACGACCCGCTGCTCGCCGTCGGCGCGAGAGGGATCGGGCTTACCACGCCGCCGATGAGGTCGCTGACGACGTGGAGCCGGACTCAGGTCGTGACAATGCGTGAAGAACTCGCGGGCGCCCGGCGTCTCGTGGTCAAGGTCGGTTCATCTTCACTCACGACCGCCGAGGGAGCCATCGACCCGCACCGGATCGACCAACTGGTCGGCGTACTAGCAAGGGCCAGGCTGACCGGACGCGAGATCGTCCTGGTCTCATCAGGTGCCATCGCCGCTGGACTATCACCCTTGGGACTCAAAACGCGCCCCCGCGATCTTGCAAATCAGCAGGCGGCGGCCTCCGTCGGTCAGGGTCTTTTGATGGGGTACTACACGCAGCTGTTCGACGGGTACGGGCTTCGGGTCGGTCAGGTGCTGCTCACTGCAGACGACGTGACACGCCATGCGCACTATCGCAACGCGTACCGGACCTTTGGCCGGCTGCTTGAGCTCGGCGTGGTGCCGATCGTCAATGAGAACGACACGGTCGCCACACACGAGATCAGATTCGGCGACAACGACCGACTCGCCGCGTTGGTGGCACACCTGGTCCATGCCAACGCTCTCGTGCTGCTCAGCGACGTCGAGGCGCTCTACACCACCAACCCGGCCAAGCCAGAGGCACGCAAGATCAGCGAGGTATGGAACGAGGCCGATCTCGCCGGCGTCGACATCCAGGCGCGCGGTAACGCAGTCGGCACCGGCGGAATGGTCACCAAGATTGACGCCGCGCGGATTGCCACCTCCGCCGGGATTCCGGTCGTACTCACGACCGCTGGGCAAGCCGAGGCAGCACTGTCTGGCGAGCGGGTCGGCACATTGTTCCATCCCACAGGCCGGCGGCGACCGACGCGGCTGTTGTGGCTGCGACATGCGAGCGACACTCGCGGCACCCTGGTGCTCGACGCTGGGGCCGTGCGCGCCCTCACCCAGCGCAAGGCCTCGCTGCTCCCGGCCGGCATCACTG
>DATHIJ010000416.1:0-2288 GCA_035489975.1 Propionibacteriaceae bacterium
GTCGCTATAGCTCGCGTGCCGTAGATCACGAGCGAGATCAGCGTCGCCCCCACGGGGACCGAAAACAGTGCTATCAGGTACCAGCGCACCGGGACCCGCCAGCGCACACTGCGATGTCCCAGGTCCGCAACACCGGCGCGCCCCGCCAACGCGGCGATGACCAGGAAGGCCGCGACACCGGTGCCGAGCGACATAAACACTCCGTGCAACGGCGAGCCCAACGGAATCTCAGAGTCCACAATCAGCGGGATCGCGGCCGTGACAAAGCCAACCCCAAGGCTGATCACCATGAAAGCGAGCACCGGATGACGTGCCACACCGCGAACTGCTGATGACGACGCGTTCATGACACGACAATCCCGCCTGGAGGAGAATCTGGACGATCCCCGCATTCCTCCTCATTGACGCGCGTTTCTGCGCACAAGTCCATGAATGAAGACGATTTCGTCGCAATCCGGCCTCACCTGCGATCTTGTGCGGAGGAACGGGAAAATCCGGGCAGTTTGCTGGCGATAACCTGACACGCACCATGAGCTCCACGTCAACTCGGCGTTCCGTTCGACACATCCGGCGCTCCGTACGCTGGCAAGCCCTGAAGGAGTACGTCGGCGGAGCGCTTTGGGTGCTACCCACCGCCGCTGCGCTGATCGCACTTGTTGTCGGCCTCGGGATCTCTCAGATCGAGGCACCACCCGGGTCCGGACTGAGTCGGCTGGCTTTCCAGGGCACTGCGGACGACGCCCGGGCGTTGCTGATATCAATCACCAGCACGGTCGTCACGGTTATCGCGCTCGTTCTCGGCTTGACCGTGGTCGCGCTCCAGCTTTCCTCAACCCAGTTCTCACCCCGGCTGCTGCGCAACTTCCTCAGGGATCGTGCAACCCAGGTGGTTCTCAGCGGCTTCATTGCAACCTTCGTTTACAGCGCAGCAGGCCTGTTCACCGTCGGGGTGGAGGCCGGTGAACGAACTGAGGACTACCCGCGGCTCGCAGTCAGCGGCGCCATCGTGCTGCTCTTCGTCAGCCTGGGACTGGTGGTCTACTTCGCCGACCACCTCGTGCACTCGATCCAGATCGATGCCATCAATCGCAGAGTCGAGGACAACACCCGCCGAGTGATCGCCCAGGAGGACACGGCGACTGTCGAGGAAGCTGCTCCGCAGATTCCGGAATGGGCGGTGCCGTTGGTTGGCCGGCGATCCGGCTACATACAGACCGTCTATCCGTTGCTGCTACTTCCCTTGGTGAGCGATGCCAATGTCACCCTCTGCCTCCGCAAAAAGGTTGGCGAGCATGTGGTTGGGGGTACCGTCATCGGCTGGGTCTGGGCGCCCACGCCGGACGACCCGGCGCCGGCTGCCGAGCAATTTGAAGCGGCGGTAGACGCCGATGTCCGGATTGGCTTTGAACGCACCATCGAACAAGACGTCGCGTTCGGCATCCGGCAACAGATCGACATTGGCTGCAAGGCCCTATCTCCGGCAGTCAACGATCCTTACACCGCAGTGCAGGCGATTGATCACCTCGCGGTTGTCTGCTGCGACCTCGCCGTTCGGCCGCTTGGCACCAAGATCATCACCGGACCTGAAGGCAGCGGGCGCGTTGTCATACCAGGAAACAGCTTCGCTGATTACATCTACTTCATCGGTGGGTTGTTTGGACGCTACGGCTCGAGCGATCTGGTTGTGATGTTGGCCCTGCTTCGCTTGTTCGAGACAGTTGTCGAGGTGCTTCCTGCAGGCTCAGCCCGCTTGGCGGTGATGGAACGAGCAACCGTCGAGGCTCTTGCCGACGCCGAGCGCTCGATACCGCGCCCGCAGAGTCTGGAGCGAATCCGGGCAGCCGTCAAAGCGCTCCGAAGCAAGATCAACTCCCGCCGCTAGGTGAAACCCACCTCCGCGGCTTGAGCGCGGATTGGGCGACGACACGGCAGGCTGGACCCATGGCGGAACGGTTTGCGGAGGTGTCGGTCATCACCCACGATGGGCTGGTACGCGACCACAACGAGGACAGTGTGGTCGTCGGTCCATGGACCACGTGCGCGACAGTCACGACTGCGCCGGCGACGTTCGCGCTCCCGCTGGTAGATCCGGTGGTCATCGCTGTCTCCGACGGGCTGGGCGGGCATCCCGCCGGCGAAGTGGCGAGCAGCGTGGTGGTGCAAACTCTGGCCCGGCTGGCACCGCAACTCAACGATGCCGACGCCGTACGCCAAGCCGTGGAAGCCTGCAATCGCACGGTGTTCGCCGAAGCAGCGCGTCATCCAGCTCGAGAAGGAATGGGTACGAC
>DATHIJ010000417.1:0-2983 GCA_035489975.1 Propionibacteriaceae bacterium
GCTCAAAAGAAGGGGGAGCGGGTGATCGAGGGTTTTGAGATTGGCCACCACACTGCGGACAGCGACGACTGGCTGACGGGGACGACCGTGGTGCTGGCCCGCGACGGAGCGATCGGCGGAGTGGACGTACGCGGTGGGGGCCCGGGTACTCGAGAGACCGACCTCTTGCAGCCAACGACCCTCGTCGAGCGGGTACATGCGGTCGTGCTCACCGGTGGGAGCGCGTACGGGTTGGCGGCAGCGGACGGCGTCATGGTCGGTCTCGAGGCGGCCGGGATAGGGTTTCCTGCCGGTCTTGAGCCTCATCAGGTCGTTCCGATCGTGCCTTCGGCGGTGCTCTTCGACCTCGGCAGAGGCGGGGTCTTCAGCAATCGGCCGACGGCAAACTTCGGAACGCTGGCTTTGGCGGCAGCGACCAGCAACCAACCTGCGACCGGCTCTGTTGGCGCGGGCACGGGGGCAGTTTGCGGAGGGCTCAAATCTGGCTTCGGCTATGCGGAATCCCAGCTCGCCTTGGGCGTCTCGGTCGCAGCGTGTGTTGTTGTGAACGCCGTAGGTTCCGCAGTTGATCCAAGGACTGGCCGGCTGTGGGCTGACCACATGCAGTCGCTAGCTACCCCAACTCAAACTGAGCGAGAGGCACTGGCAGATGCTTATGCGGAAACGCAAGCACCACTTGCCACGACCATTGGCGTGGTTCTGACCGATGCGATCATGTCCAAAGCCCAAGCCAGCAAGGTTGCCGCGGTCGCGCACGACGGGATGGCCCGCGCGATCCGACCGATCCACTCGATGGTTGATGGCGACACCGTGTTCTGTCTTGCTTCCGACCGCCGACCAGTTGCCGAAGATCCGATGCGTGCGTTGTTTGCCTTCAACACGCTCTTGGCCGCGGCCGCGGACGTGTTTACCGACGCCTGCCTCGACGCGATGCTTGCTGCCACGTCTCGAGGTTCCTGGAAGAGCTACTCCGACCTCGCACCCTCTGGGCTGGGGTGAGATAACAGCTTTGGCGGCCATTGCGTGATTCCTACACTGGTGGCTGCATTCGGTCCATGACCCACGAAGGAACCATGAAGGCATTACTGCTGGAAAACATCCATCCCGAGGGCGTCCGGCTGCTCACCGAGCGCGGGATCGATGTCGAAACCGTCAAGGGAGCGCTCGACGAGGCCGAATTGATCCACGCGTTGCGCGGAGTGCAGCTGCTGGGCATCCGCTCGAAGACCAATGTGACGGGGAACGTCCTCGAGGCCTCACCCGATCTGCAAGCGATCGGGGCCTTCTGTATCGGCACCAACCAGGTCGACCTCATCGCCGCGGCCACTCGCGGAATCCCAGTATTCAACGCACCCTTCTCCAATACGCGCAGCGTGGTGGAGCTCGTGATTGCCGAGATCATTGCGCTCGCGCGGCATCTCACCGACAAGAACACGAGGATGCATGCTGGCGTCTGGGACAAGTCGGCCAAGGGCGCGCACGAGGTACGGGGCCGAACCCTCGGCATCGTCGGCTACGGCAACATAGGCAGCCAGCTCTCTGTCGTGGCCGAATCGCTCGGTATGCGGGTCTACTTCTACGACGTCGCCGACAAACTGGCACTGGGCAACGCTCGCCGCTGCGAGACACTCGATGAGCTTTTGGAGGTTGCCGAAACGGTGAGCCTGCACGTCGACGGCCGACCCGGCAACGCCGGTCTGTTCGGCGCCGCGCAATTCGCCAAGATGCGTCGGCGGAGCCTGTTTCTCAATCTGTGCCGCGGTTTCGTCGTTGATCATGAGGCGCTGCGCGAGCACCTGCTCAGCGGTCACATCGCCGGCGCTGCCCTGGACGTCTTCGCCGACGAGCCCAAGAGCGCCGGCGACCACTTTTCCTCCAGCCTGCAAGACCTTCCCAACGTGATCTTGACACCGCATATCGGCGGCTCGACCGAGGAAGCGCAGACTGACATCGGCCGCTTCGTCGCCGGCAAGCTCCGTGACTACGCCGACAGCGGTCTCACCACAATGTCGGTGAACCTGCCACAGGTGCAAGCCGACAGCAGGGTGACGGGGCGTAGCCGACTGCTGCATGTCCATCAGAACGTCCCCGGGGTTTTGGCCACAGTCAACGGGTTGCTGGCGAACGCGCACGTCAACATCGAGGGCCAGGTGCTGTCGACCCGCGGGGAGCTGGGCTATGTGATCACCGACGTTGGCGGCGCCTTGACCACTGAGGTGATCGACAAGCTGGAGAGCATGCCTGAGACCGTCCGGCTGAGAGTCCTGGACTGAGATGAGCTACGAAGCGAGAGCGGCCCGCCGGATGAGTGGAGGCAACCACGACGGGCAGCGCACGTCGGCGTCAAGATCATTGAGAGTCCACCAGCCGACCTCGGTGAGCTCATCCGGCGCGTTCACATAAGGCTCGGCCTCCGGCGGCGCCTGGGCCGTGAAGGTCACTGTGATCTGCCGCTCGCCGCCGTCGGTAACAAAGAACTCCGACTCCAGATACCGCAGTGGCACTTGGGAGAGATCAAGACCGACCTCCTCAGCGACCTCGCGTCGAGCAGTCGCTTCGAACACGTCCGCCAGTGGACGAGTGAGGCCAACATGGCCGCCGATCATCCCGATCATGTTCGGCGCGTACTCGAGGCCGGGCGCCCGGACAACGAGCAGCCAGCTGTCGCCGCGATGGATCAGGACGCAGACCGTGACGGCGTAGACCTCGGTGTCCACCAATGGATCACGACTTGCGTCGAATGATCTTGATCACGATGAACACCAGCAGCCCCACGATGGCGAGAGCCGGGCCGTAGCGCTTCAGAACAACCGGCACAACGGTGCTGAACACACTCAGCTCGCTTTGAGCAGCGTCGCCCGATGGCGATGAGTAGCGGGACGGTTCGGAGGCGGGGGGAGCCGTTGGAGGAGGAGCCTCCGTTGCTGATGACGCAACGTCAGCAGCCGCGCTGCTCCCGACTTCGGATGAACCTGCTGCCGCG
>DATHIJ010000418.1:0-5192 GCA_035489975.1 Propionibacteriaceae bacterium
ACACATATTCCCCAGCGCCCATGGACAGCGCTCCCGCTAGCAGGCCGGCTAGGCCGGTGAACAAGATCGTGCCTACGTCGACACCAACGGCCCCGATCCCGAGCACCAGCGCCAGATTGCTGACCAGGCCGTCGTTGGCGCCGAAGACGGCGGCTCGGAACGTTCCGGACAGCTGTACGCGGCCGCGTGCGGCGAGCCCGCGCAGCACTTCGCCGTGGATCCGCTCGTCAGCAGCCATCCTGTCGGTGGCGTCCACATCGGTCTCATACGGCGAGCGGCCTTCGGCGCGTTGCATCAAGGCGAGCACGAAGACGCCGCCGAAGTGCGCGGCAAGGAAGACCAGCAGCCGGGTGCGCAGGCTGCTCCGGCGCGGCGACCCGACGTCGTCTCCGAGTAGCTCCAGCCAGTGCGATTCATGCCGCTTCTCCGCGTCCGCCAGCGCCAGCAGTATGTCTCGCTCCTCGCCAGTCCGGCGCTCCGCCAGCCTGCGGTAGCCGGCGGCCTCAGAACGCTCGTCGGCGAGGTACTGCCGCCAGCGGCGGATTTGACCGGGCGTACGGCTCGCGGAGGTGGTCACGCCAACATCATGACAACCGGTGGCTCTACCATGTCGAAGTCAGACGATGCGCACCGGATCATCGATGTAGCGGTCGAGCAGTTGCTAGCGTTTCGGCCGTGCGACCCAGCATGCGCACCTGGATTTCAGCGCTCTCCTTGTTCATGACCAGCTGCGCTGTGGGACTTTGGATGCTGCATCAGCCGCATCGCTGGCCGCGAGGCGATGGGCCGCATTACGCAATCATGGCTAGCAGCCTGGTGAACCGTGGCAGCTTTGATGTCAAGCCCAGTTACATCTCGGGCGACTATGTGGGCGTCTTTTCTCAAGAATGGCTTGATTTCCACATCAACGCGCAATATTTTCACGCCGGACAGTCCAATGTGGTACTCCTACCACAGCTTCGGAATACCTTTGCTGCTATCGCCCTTTTTGCTCGCGGCACAATACGTGCATATCGCGCCCCTGGCTGCGTTGCAGCTCGGAATGGTGTTTTTGTAGGCGCTCGGTGTCGTCGTACCTTACCTTTACACTCTTGAACTCGTTCGTCACAACGGCGCGGCTTTGGCTGCGGCATTGACTCTGCTGGGTTCGCTGTCATTCTTCAGTCTCGTCGGTCAGCTTTACCCCGACCTGCTGACAGCCGCAGTGCTGGCCGGAAGCCTGCTCTGTCTTGCGCGATTACGACGCAATCCCCACAGCCTATTGGCGATGGCGATCCTCGGCGCATTCGCCGGCTTGGGCCCTTACCTCCACGTCAAGACCGTTCTTATGTCGCTCACGCTTTTGTTATTAGGGCTGCTCCATTGGTGGCGAAATGATCGGTCAAAAAGGCGCTTGCCTACCTGCTGGTGCCCGCCGCTGCGCTCCTGGCAATTTACGCTGTCACCATTCATGCCTGGTATGACACGTGGATGATCACAGCGCCGTTCAGCAACGGCCTGCTCTTCCATTTCGCGCCAGGACAATCGGTCATCGCAAATCTTCTCGACACATCGCGCGGTATTTTGCCGAACAACCCAGCCTATTTGCTCATCCTCGCCGGCATACCGCTTGTGGACGCGGAAGTACGAGCGACGTCCGGCAAGCTGTAACCGTTTCTCCGCACAAGGCCACAAAAAGGGCCGAGTCAGCCTGTTTTCGGCTGCGTTCGTGGAGTTGTGCGGAGAAACGCCAGAAAAGGCAGTACAGCGGCTAGCTGCTCGGCGGCTGCGCTGAACTCGGCGGCTGCTCTGGATTACTGGCCCCTACCTGCTGGCCCTGCAGCGCCTCGATCAGCTCCTTTTCGCTATCCACGCTCAGGTTGGTCTGAATCACCTTCGGGTTGTAGGGCTTGATGGCCTCGATCACCCGGTCCACGGTCGCGTTCCGAGCCAGGAAGAACACCGCCGCCTTGCCCGGCTCCAATGTCTGCCCAATTTCGCGGATCAGATCATCGTTCACACCAATGTCGGTGAGCTTTCCAGTAACAGCGCCCGTTCCGGCACCGACACCTGCTCCGACAACCGCTCCAGCCACCGGGTTGAGGAACAACAACCCGATCAGGGTGCCCCAGAGTGCCCCGGTTACCGCGCCCGAACCGGCCATCATTGCGGTCAAGTTCACCGACTGGTGAAGCTTGACGCCGCCGTCTTGCGTACGTTCCACCCAGGCGGCGTCGGCCAGCTCCAGAAGTTGTTGCTTGGCCAGATCGCGAGCCAGGTCGAGCACCTTCTCCGCTGTAGCTGGGCTGTCAACTCCAAATACCAATAGCTTTGACATGAAAAGCTCCTCTCTCAACCTCAGCCTATGAAGCGCTGGGGTGGACTCTCCGCGGGGCTGGTCGGTCACAACCCTCTAACGCCGACTTGTCAGAATGTGACGGGCCTATAGGTCCCTCACATTCTGACAAGTCGGCGGGGGACATCTCTGAGGTTTGGCTGGCCTCCTGTCGATCAAACCTTGATCGGAAACGTGGCCAGGATCACCGTCGCTGCCGTGAGGAATGTGATCGCCACTCCGATCAAGATCCATTGAGCGTTCGAACGGCCCAACCGGGTTGATGCTGCGGCGAAGAACAAGACCAACGCATACAGGACAGTCAGGAGGGCGTAATTGTCCCCGCTCTGGTTGAAGACGAGCGCATCAGCAAAGCGGCTGTCGGCGCGTTGGTCGGCGGCCGCGGCTTCGGTCGTCCCAGGTGGGACGTACTCCTTCATCTTGAACGGGCCGCTAGTCGCCTCGCCCGTATTAATCCAAGCCTGGTAGGCCACCCTGAAGTGGTCGCTGAAGCGTTTCTCCACAAACGTTGCGAGCGCAGTGTCGCCCTGAGCCCGCGCTTGCAGGTACACCCCCCAGACGGAGAGGTCGGCCTGGCGCGCGGCGTTGGCGACGCCGCTTTGCCTCGCCGCCTCGATCCGGGAGCTCGACGCCTCGCTAAAGGCGACCGACATCTCGCCGCTCCACTTCGCCGACTCAAAGCCACACCATGCCGTCAGCACTGCTGTGATCGAAAGCACGATGAGGACGACAGTCTCCCGGACGCGATGGGCCGGTCGCTCCTGCGATGCATCCTCTGTGCTCGTCTCGGGCGCTTCCTCAGTGGTAATGGTGTTCCTTCACTTTGTGGGTTCAATGATTGTGCGCGTTTGACCTGTGTCTGCAGGGGAGAAACGCGCACGATGATTGCGGGCAAGGTGATTGACCACCCGGAAGCGCCCTGGATACGTTCATCGCACCGGCTAGCCGGCCCAACACGTGTTGTGGGTCTGATGCACAACTTGAGGAGATCGCCTAGTGACTGAGTCCGCCACCCAGCTGCCCTCCGGACGGTTGCTCGGGAAGTCTGCTGTGGTGACTGGTGCGGCTGCCGGGATCGGACGCGCGACGGCGGAGCTGTTTGCTCGGGAGGGAGCGCGTCTTGTCCTCGCAGACATCAACGCCGATGGGTTGTCGGCACTCCGCGATTCGCTTGCGGACGTGACCGGGGATGTCACCGTCGTGACAGCGGACGTCTCGAAGCCGGAGGACGTGCGTCGGATGATCGAGGTCGCGGTCGAGGAGTACGGGCGGCTGGACATTGTGATCGCCAACGCGGGCATCATTCCGCTGGCGTCGGTGGTCGAAGCGACGCTTGACGATTGGGATGAAGTCATGGCGATCGACGGCCGCGGCATGTTCTTGACCTGCAAGTACGCGATCGAGCAGATGATGAGCAGCGGCGGTGGCTCCATTGTCTGTCTGTCCTCGATCTCCGGCGTTGCGGGCCAACCACGCCAGTCGACTTATGGTCCGGCGAAGTTCGTCGCCTCCGGCCTTACGAAGCATCTGGCCGTCGAATGGGCCGGCAGAGGCATCCGAGTGAATGCAGTCGCGCCGGGAACGATCAACACCGAGCGGGTGCAGCGGCTGCCAGAGGAGCCGGGTGGAACGGAGTATCTAGAGGCGGTGAAAGCGGCACATCCGATGGGACGGCTCGGCGAGCCGAGCGAGGTGGCCAAGGCAATTTTGTTCCTTGCCTCGGACGAAGCGTCCTTCATCACTGGCGCGATTCTGCCGGTTGACGGGGGATTTCTGGCGCAGTAGGCCTGTTGGTGACCAAAGGGGCCGGCACCGTTCAGGAGGAGAAGATGATCAACTACGAGCTCGACGGCAAGGTCGCCGTCGTCACCGGAGGCGCCTCGGGCATCGGCCTAGCGTGACATTGTCGTTGCCAATGCCGGCATCGGCGGGGAGCAAAAGCCGACGGCTGAATACAGTGACGCCTCCTGGCACCAAGTGATCGGTTTGAACCTCGACGGCGTCTTCTACACGCAGCGCGCCGGCATTCATGCGATGCGGCGTAATGGCGGCGGCTCTGTGATCAACATGGCTTCCGTCCTGGGCCAGGTCGGCTTCGCCATGTCCAGCGCGTACGTGGCCGCCAAGCACGCAGTGGTTGGCATGACGAAGGCAGCAGCGTGGGAGCATGCGGCCGACGGTGTACGGGTGAACGCGGTCGGACCCGGCTTCATCATGACCCCGTTGCTGGAAGCGAATCTGGACCAACCCGCGATCGACTTCCTGGCTAGCCAGCAAGCTCTCTCACGACTGGGTCAACCCGAAGAGGTTGCCGAGCTCGTCGCGTGGCTGGCCAGCGATGCATCCTCATTCGTGACAGGTGCCTATTACCCGGTGGACGGTGGCTATTTGGCCCGATGAGGCAGTGGAGCTGCTGATGGCAATTCCATGATCATCGCGCACCAATCGCCCACGCGATCGCTCCGGCATCGACGGTTAGTGAGCACTCGATACCCGAATGTTGATCGCTCTTAGCCCTGCTGCAGCTTTCGCAGCTCGTCCCAGAGCGCTCTGAGGTCAGCGAAATTTCCCAGGCCACGAATGGCCATCAGCTGCTCCCAAACCGGCGACTCGAGGAGGGCCTCCGGCTCAATGGCGATGGAGCGGTCCAGGTACTCCTGGGGCGGCGTCTGCGGATCGGGTCGCAGCAGATAGCTCTCTTCCTCGCCGTAGCGGTCCTTGAGGACCGTGGAAGCCGGGTCGACGCCGACGATCACCGCGGTGCCCGTAGGGGCTGTGTTGACAAGGAGGACGACCAAGTCGGGCCGCCTGCGCCGCAGTGTCTCGGCGACCTTGTACACATCGCCGGTCCACGGCT
>DATHIJ010000419.1:0-2816 GCA_035489975.1 Propionibacteriaceae bacterium
TAGATCCCTACTAAAAAGCTCAGGGTTTAGTGCGTCCACCGCAGAGCCCGGACAACCTCCTCTGCAGGGGCATCGGCGAACAGTTCGATCTCGGACTCACGTACCGCTAGCACTGAGTCCAGAAGGGGGGACCCGAGCGCATCACGCAGCACCTGGTCGGCGGCAAGTGCATCGGTCGATTGCCGCAAGTTTGTTGGCAGCCGCTGGATGCCGCGTCGCTCCAGCTCTTCCGAGGACAGCGCCGCGGGATCGACATCGACAGGCTCGGGCAATCGCGCCCCGACAGCGACCCCATTCAAACCTGCAGCTAGCAGCCCGGACAGCAGCAGATAAGGGTTTGCAGTCAGGTCCAGGCACTTGACCTCGAGGTTGGCCGCCCAGTCACTGCTGCCCGCCGAACCGGTGATCATTCGCAGTGCGGCCTCGCGGTTCTCCAGGCCCCAGCAGGCGTACACGCCGGCCCAATGCGACGGCACCAACCGCAGATACGACGCAACCGACGGTGCCCCGAGAGCCAAGAGAGCTGGCAGCCGGTTCAAGATGCCGGCACCGAAAGCATCGCCGTCTGGTCTCAGCCCGAGAGGACCATTCCCACCCGCCATGAGGTTCTCACCCTCGCGCCACACGCTGAGGTGTACGTGGCCGCCATTGCCGACACCGTCAGCCTCGACCCTGGGAGAAAAGGACGTGCGGTAGTTGTGGCGCCTGCCAACTGCGCGGATCGTGCTACGCACTAACACTGAGGTGTCGGCGGCGTCGACCGGGGACTCGGCTGCAACGGACACCTCAAGCTGGCCGGCGGCGTACTCGGGATGGAACTGCTCGACCCTGATCCCCTCCGCGCCCAGCGCCTCAATGAGATCGCGGGCATAGTCGGATATGCCAACGAGCCGGGACATGCCGTACGCGGCACCGGGCGCACCGGAAACGAAGTCGTCTCCGTCGCCTGCTGAAATCACCCACTCGATCTCGAAGGCAGCCTTGATCTCCAGGCCCTCGGCAGCCGCATCCTCGACTAGCCGTTGCAGCACGAGCCGGCTACAGCAATCGTGCGGCTCGCCCTCCTGCCGGTAGCGATCGCCGGGCGTCCAGGCCCAGCCAGGTTGCGCGGCCAGCGGAACCAAGCGACGCAGATCGGGGATGATGCGAAGATCACCGACGGCAGCGGCGACGCTCGGTGGCGCGGCAAGCCAGTCGTCAAAACGGAAGTAGTCGAAGCACGTTGAGGCGCCGACACCCCACATGGCCACCTGCGGCAGTCGCCTCACTGGAACGCTCTTGACGCGCGTGACACCGGAGTTGTCCACGAAGGTGGTCGCGATCATGCCGATATTTTCAACAAGGGTTGTCCGGACCAGCTGCTCGGCCTGCGCGCCGCGGGCCTCCCGCTCGGCGATATCCACGAGACCACAGAATAGGGGCTGGAGTAGCGCGGCAGAGCGCCGTGGTGCCACCGGAGGGCCAATGCTTCCTGACCCAGCCGACCTCGGACCGCTGATTGATCATCATTGTCATGGCGTGGTGCTCGATGATCTTGACCGAGCGGCCTTCGAGGGCCTGATGAACGAGGCGGCTGGACCGTCGCCGCTAGGGACAACCTTCTTTGATTCGATGCTGGGACTCGCGATACGGAAATGGTGTGCGCCGATCCTCGGCTTAGATGCGCACACATCGGCCGAGGACTATCTGGCCCGCCGTCGCGAGCTCGGCGCAGAGGCGAGCCGGTTGCTGGTCGCAGCTGCCGAGATCGAGACCTTCTTGATCGACACCGGCATCAACGCTGATCGACTTTGCTCGCCCACGGACGTTGCGGCGATGACCGGCGGCCAGGCGTACGAGGTGCTCCGGCTGGAGGCACTTGCAGAGGAGTTGCTCAACAACGGGACCGCTGCGCCCGATTTCGCGCACGCCGTCGAGCGGACGCTGCACGAGTCCACCGCCGTCGCTGCGAAAAGTATTGCCGCGTACCGGACCGGCCTCGACCTGCCTGCGGATCCGCCAAGCACTGACACCCTCACTCATGCGGTCGGCCACCTGCGGCCCTCAGTCAATGGTCGCTACCGGATCGCCGACCCAGTGATCAACGCCTGGTTGGCTTGGACCGCGATCAAGATCGGCCGGCCGTTACAGATTCACGTCGGCTACGGCGACGCGGACATGGACCTGCTCGATGCAGATCCGCTGCGGCTGACCCGGTTCCTGCGTGCAACTGAGGAGTACGGGGTTCCGGTGCTGTTGCTCCACAACTATCCGTTCCACCGCCAGGCCGCATACCTCGCGCAGGTCTTCAGTCACGTCTTCATCGACATCGGGCTGGCCGTACACAACACGGGCGCGCTCAGTCAGACACTGATCCATGAGACCTTGGAGCTGGTCCCGTTCGGCAAGCTGCTGTTTTCCTCCGACGCGTACGGGCTGGCCGAGTTTTACCTCCTCGGCGCTGGCCTGTTCCGACGCGGATTGTCGGCCGTGCTTGACCAGTTGATCAAGGAAAGTGAGATGACAAGCCAGGATGCTGATCATGCTGCTTCCTTGATCGCCCGCGACAATGCACGCCGCGTCTACCAGCTATGAAAGGAAGGAGCACAACATGGCAGTCAATGACATTGGCCCCGACCCGCAGTCCTTCAATCTCGAACAGCAGACGGTGGAAAACACCAACTACCGCACCGTCGCCTGGAGCGGCCGATACCTCCAGCTGACCTTGATGTCCATCGCTGAGGGGGCAGACATCGGTCTTGAGATGCACCCCGAGACCGATCAGTTCCTTCGACTTGACGCCGGTCGGGGGCGGGTTCAGATGGGACCCACCCGGG
>DATHIJ010000420.1:0-5361 GCA_035489975.1 Propionibacteriaceae bacterium
TTGAGCATGGTGGTCGTCTCGCTCATGTTGGAGTCGCCCACGATCACGTGGAGCCGGCGGTAGCGCTCGGCATCCGCGTGCGGCTCGTCGCGCGTGTTGATGATGGGCCGGCTGCGAGTGGTCGCCGACGACACACTCTCCCAGATGTGCTCAGCGCGCTGGCTGACGCTGTACTCGGCTCCGCGTGCGGTATGCAGCACCTTGCCCGCACCGCAGATCAACTGACGCGAAACCAGGAACGGCACCAGTACGTCTGTGATCTTGGAGAAGTCACCGATTCGCGAGATCAGGTAGTTCTCGTGACAGCCGTAGGAGTTGCCATGGCTGTCGGTGTTGTTCTTGAACAGGTAGATGTCGCCTGTAATGCCCTCGCTCGCCAGCCGATGTTCGGCGTCGACGATCAAGTCCTCCAGGATCCGCTCGCCGGCGCGATCGTGGTTGATGAGCTGGATGAGATCATCGCACTCTGCCGTGGCGTACTCCGGATGCGAGCCGACATCGAGGTAGATGCGGGATCCATTGCGGAGGAAGACATTGCTGCTACGTCCCCAGGTGACAACGCGGCGGAACAGATAGCGCGCCACTTCGTCCGGAGTCAGCCGTCGCGTGCCGCCAGAGGTGCACGCGACGCCATACTCCGTCTCAAGTCCGAAGATTCTGCGGTCCACTGCCCTCCTCTGCCTGCGCGGTCAGCCCCCCGCCTGGCCACCGATAAGGTCCAGCAACCCGCCGAGTTCCTCACGGGTCAGGTCACGGTACTCCCCGACTTTCAGGTTCCCAAGCCGAACTGGTCCGATCCCGATCCGCGACAACCTGCGGACCGGATGGCCAACCGCTTCCATCGTACGGCGCACGATGCGATTCCGACCTTCCTGAATCGTGATCTTGAGAAGCGTCTTGTCGCCGGCTGCCGACACGATCTTGACCGAGGTAGGCCGTACAGGTCCGTCCTCGAGCGTGATGCCGCGCCGCAACCGGCTGAGAGTCTGCTCGCCCACTAACCCCGCTACTTCGGCAATGTAGGTCTTCGGGACCTGGTAAGAGGGGTGCGCCAGCCGGTGCGCGAAGTCGCCGTCATTGGTCAAGATCAGCAATCCTTCGGTGTCGGTGTCCAGCCGGCCGACGTGAAACAGCCGCTCCTTCCCACCTACGGTGACCAGATCAGCGACTGTGCGCCGGCCTTCTGGATCGCTCATTGTGGTCACCACACCGCGAGGTTTGTTCAGCGCCAGGTATCGGTGCCGACGCGGAGGTGGAATCCGGGCGCCGTCAACACGGATGACATCACGCTCCGGATCAACTCTTCTGCCCTGCTCCACAACGATTTCGGAATTGACTTCGACGCGTCCTTCGCTGATGAGGATCTCGCAAGCGCGGCGAGACGCAATTCCAGCGGCAGCCAAGACCTTCTGGAGGCGTACGCCCTCGGCAGGATCGGTCACTGGGGCGGCTGCTGGACCGACTCAGCGGCCGACTCAGCAGGTCCGGGATCGATGTGGCCTGAGCCCGCGACGGTCCCGGCCAGCTGGCCAAGCTCAGCCTCCAGCTCCTCCACCTCGGGTAGTTGTGGGGCAAGAGGCGGCAGATCCTCCAGCGTATTCAGGCCCATTCGCTCCAGGAAATAGCTAGTGGTGGTGAAAAGGACCGCGCCGGACTCCGGGTCATGACCGGCCTCCTCGATCAGCCCGCGAGCAAGCAGAGTTCTCATCACGCCGTCGACATTGACTCCTCGCACAGCAGACACTCGGGCACGAGAGATCGGCTGGGTGTAAGCGACGACCGCCAGCGTCTCCAGGGCCGCCTGGGAAAGCCTCGACTGCTGCCCTTCGACCACAGATCGGGTGATCAGGTCCGCATACTCCTCACGGGTGTAGTACCGCCAGCCACCACCGACCTGCCGGAGCTCGAAACCTCGACCGGTTTCGGTGTAGAAGGCGACCAACTCCGTCAGCGTCTCAGCGACCTCCGACTCAGGCACCCCCACCGCCTGCGCCAGCTCAAACTCAGTCACTGGCTCGGCAGCCAGCAGCAGCAGCGCCTCCAGAGCCCCCGCCACATTCACCGAGTTGTCAGCGTCTCCGCCTGCTATTGCCTGCTCAGACGCTGACAAGGCCTCAACCTGATCGTTCATTCGTCCATCTTGGGTGTGTCAGCGTTCTCGTCAAACTCATCAGATATCGCCCATTCACCATCATCGGCCCCGGTCCAACGGATGGTCAGCTCGCCAAGTGGCGCCAGCTGCTCGAATGCGACGGCGCCGTCGCGAAACAGCTCGAGCAGCGCGAGGAACCGGGCCACCGTGGTCAACATGGTGGCGGAGTCGTGGGTAAGCGCCCGAAAGGTCATGGCACGCTGTTGTTGCAACCGGTCAACAACGACGGTGGCCTGCTCCCGAACGCTCACCACCGGCGCATGCATGTGGGCCAGCGACAAAACGCTGGCACGCTTCGGTGTCATTGCCTTCGCGGCCAGGTCTGCGAGCCGGGCGGGGCTTATCGAGATCGTCACCTCGGGCATCAGCCGCGCGAATCGTGGCTCAATCCCCACCTCGCGAGGAAACCGTCGCCCCTGTGCCTGGAGAGTCGCGGCGAAAAAGCTGGCCACGCGCTGGAATGCGCGATACTGCAGCAGCCGCGCGAACAGCAGGTCCCGTGCTTCCAGCAAGGCCAGGTCCTCTGGATCCTCGACTTCTCCCGAGGGGATCAGTCGGGCAGCCTTGAGGTCCAACAATGTTGCTGCCACCACCATGAATTGGCTCGTCTGATCCAGATCCCAGCTAGTGCCAGCAGCTTTGATGTGACCAATGAATTCATCGGTCACCTGGGAGAGCGCGACTTCGGTGATATCCAATTTGTGCCGCGAGATCAGGTGCAGCAGCAGGTCGAAGGGACCCTCAAAGTTGTCGAGATGAACCTCGAAGCCTCTGCCTTCGGGCTTTCCGGCGGCCCGGTCCGGCAGCCCTGCTCCTCGTTCTACCTCCGCTGGCAGGGTGAGATTCACGACGTAGTCAGCCTGCGAACCAGCTCGGAGTCGTCGGTGCTCGTCTCGAGATCGGCAAGCATCGCCGCGATGGCCTCACGAACAATCCGCCCGCGGTCGACGGCCATGCCGTACTGGGCCCGCAGGGTCAGCCTCGCCTGCTCCAGCGCCACCAATTCCTCGGCGCTGACGTAGACGGTGATCTTCTCCTCGTGGCGGATCCGACCGGTACCGAGCCGCGCGGTCGGCTCTGTCGTCAGTTCCGACGCTGCAGCCAGGCCTACGCGACGCGGCATCGGGCCAGCACCTCACGAGCCAGGTTGCGATAAGCCTCCGCTCCTGGCGACGTGGGGGCGTACGTCGTGATCGGCTCCCCCGCCACGGTCGTCTCCGGGAACTTCACCGTGCGCCGAATGACGGTGTGGAAGACCTGTTCTCCGAAGGCCTCCACAACTCGCTCCAGCACCTCGCGACTGTGCAGCGTACGCGGGTCGTACATCGTGCCGAGGATTCCCAGGATCTCCAACTTCGGATTCAGCCGGTCCTGCACCTTGGCAATCGTGTCGGTCAGCAACGCGATGCCGCGCAATGCAAAGAACTCAGTCTCCAGCGGCATGATGACTCGATCAGCTGCCGTCAACGCGTTGATCGTCAGGAGCCCGAGTGAGGGGGCGCAGTCGATGAGAATCACGTCGTAGCGGCTCCGGACGGACTCCAGCAGCCGAACCAAGGTCTGTTCTCGCGCCACCTCGGAGACCAGCTGAATCTCGGCCGCCGCCAGGTCGATGTTGCTGGGCAGTATGTCCAACCCGGGCACCTTGGTTTGATTGATCACGTCATCGGTCGACGTGTCGCGACTCAGTAGCAGGTTGTAAATGCTTGCCGAGAGGGTGTGGGGATTGACCCCCAGCCCGACCGAAAGCGAACCCTGCGGATCGAAGTCCACCAGCAGCGCGTGGCGGCCGAGCTCGGCGAGAGCAGCGCCGAGATTAATCGTCGTCGTCGTCTTTCCGACTCCGCCCTTCTGATTGCACATGGCGATGATCAGGGCTGGTCCGTGCTCGGTGAGCCGCGGTGGTGTCGGCAGGTCGGGCCATGGACGACCGGTGGGACCGATCACCGGCTCGGGGTCGACTGCCTGCGCAACACCGTCCGGCGGTGCAGCAACGACCAAGTCGGCACCGACGTCGGTCTGTTGCTCTGCCTGGAGCAGCGGCCACTCGAAGTCGGTGATATCGAGATAGTGCTCGTCGGTCAGGTCGGCCACCACGCTAGGCGAGGATGCGCTGCCATTTGTCGCAGGGACGGTGGGCAGAGCCTCGCCGCCCTCGTGGAGCTCCTGCACTCCTGCCTCCTCCAAGCAGCTTTGTCGACACGACACTAATACGCGCGGGGGTGAGAAGTGAGGAAGACTTCCCGTAAGTGGTCGATGGTTACCAGTGTGTAGATCTGCGTAGTGGTGACCGACGCGTGGCCAAGCAACTCCTGAACGACGCGGACGTCTGCTCCACCATCCAGTAGATGGGTGGCATAGGAGTGCCGCAACGTGTGTGGTGACACGTCGGCTGTGATGCCCGCCTTTTCGGCCACCGACCGCAGCACCGCCCAAGCGCTCTGCCTCGATAACCGGCGGCCCCGGGTATTCAGGAACAGTGCCGGAGTGCCCCACTGCCGGCGGCGAGTGCCGGCCGACCCCGTACCAGGTATGCATCGAGCGCCGCCCGTGCGTACGAGCCAACCGGCACGATGCGTTCTTTGTCTCCTTTACCGAGGACGCGCAGTCCTGGGGTCGGCTCGCCAGCCCCTGCCCGTATCAGGCGCGCGACGTCATCCACATCGAGGGCGACGGCCTCGGAGATCCTTATCCCGGTGCCGTAGAGCAGCTCCAACAGCGCTGCGTCACGGATTCCAACCTCGGTATCGGTGGCTGGGGCCGCGAGCATGGCCTGGACCTGCTCCAAGCTCAAGGCTTTCGGGAGCCGCCTCGGCGGTTTCGGCGGCCGGATGCTCCGTGCGGGATCCTCAGCGGTTAGGCCCTCGGCATGAGCGAAACGATGCAGGCTGCGTACCGCGATCACCGCCCGTGCGGCACTCGCACTCGCCAGCGGCGGCTCTATCCAACCGGTACCGTCCGGTGCCGCTACACCATCGCGCAACTGCGCCAAGTAGTTGCCGATCATCGCGCTGGTTACCTGGGACGGATCGGTGATACCACGGTCTGCGAGGTAGCCGGCGTAGCGGCGCAGGTCGCGACCATAGGCTCCTATCGTGTGCCGGGACACGCCTCGCTCCACGGTCAAATGGTCGAGGTAGGCCTGGATGAGTCCCTGCATCATGGGAGCGTCAGCCGAGGACGTCTGCCAGCTCCTCGTGCTCTTGCCC
>DATHIJ010000421.1:0-9594 GCA_035489975.1 Propionibacteriaceae bacterium
GGTGCTATTGCAGCCCGATCAGCGGACGCGTACGGAAATGAACCGCTGGTTTCTCACCGTTGCCGGCACTGTGGATGCGATCGCTGCATGTGTGCTGCTCGCCCTCGCACTGCGACCGCGGCGGACACTGTTGATCGCCGAACCCGCCGTGGCGGCCATCGTCGCCGGCGCGATCATCCTTCCCTTCCAGCCCACATTCGCTGCCATCCTCGCAATCGGCGGCGGTGCCGCTGATCGCTTATCAGTACTGCGTGACGTGAGGATGTCGCATATGCCGAGGCTGGCGGGTATCTTGCCGCCCCAATGGTCCGGCATTAGATTGAAAACGGCGACCATGTCGTCGCTCGCTCTGACGCGGTTGACCCCGTACACGGGTCCTTGGGGGAGGACGAAGCTAGACCCAGAGCTCCAAGGGACGGGTGAGGGCTGATGCCATATCAAGGTGCGATCTTCGACGTCGACGGTGTGCTGGTCGATTCGCCACACGAGCTGGCGTGGCGCGAAGCCCTCAAGGAGCTAATGGAGGGCGACTGGCACGACATCCGTGACCAGACCAGCTGGACCGCCGAGCGGTTTACCACACAGGTGTACCAGCAGGTCATGGCCGGCAAGCCACGGCTTGCTGGCGCTCGCGCCGCGCTTGAGTACTTCGGACTGCCCGACGTGGACCGACGGATCGAACAGTACGCGGCCGCCAAGCAGGAGCACGTCGTCCAGCTCATCGAGCAGGGCCGGTTCAGGGCCTTTCCCGACGCACTGCGGTTCATCCTCGCCGTCAAGGACAGTGGGATTCGAGTGGCTGCGGCGTCCTCATCGAAGAACGCCAAGTTGTTCCTCGAACGGATCCGGCTCGACACGTTCGCCGCGGAACAACGCCTCGACTACAGCTTTGTGCACGATGGAATGACCTTGGAGGAGCTGTTCGACGCCGACATCTCCGGCCGCGACCTCCCCCGCGGAAAACCCGACCCGATGATCTTCCTTACAGCGGCCGAGGAACTCCGACTGTCCCCCGAGCGGTGTTTCGTCGTCGAGGATGCGACGAGCGGCGTGCAGGCAGCCAAGGCTGGCGGAATGGCGGCGATCGGCGTGGCGCGTCTGGGCGACGAGCAACAGTTGACCGACGTCGGAGCCGACCTCGTTGTCACCACTTTGGACGACATCTCCCTTCCCACGCTCATCGGGGGTCGAGTGGAGGAACGGCAGGCCGCCGAGGAGATCCGACGGCGATACACCGAGCGGCCACCGGACGTATGGACCCTGGTATACGACGGCTACGACCCTGAACGGCAAGGGCTGCGGGAGGCGCTGGGTGCGCTGGGCAACGGCTACTTCATGACTCGTGGCGCGCTACCCGAGGCGAAAGCCGACGACGCCAACTACCCGGCCACATACGTGGCCGGGCTTTACAACCGGCTGGTCAGCGAGGTCGCAGGCCGTCAAGTGGAGAACGAGGACCTGGTCAATGTCCCCAACTGGCTGCCACTGCAATTTCGCATCTCCGGTGGTAGTTCGTGGTTCGACATGCACGAGCCCCGCGTCGAAGACCACCGCCTTGAACTCGACATGCAACATGGAACGCTCATCCGCAGTTTTACCTGGCAAGACGCCCAGGGGAGGCGGACCACCGTGGTGCAGCGCCGGTTCGTGAGCCGTCAGGATGAACACTTGGCAGGCCTGGAGACCAAGCTCACAGCTGAGAACTGGTCGGGCAGCATCCAGATCCGTTCCGGCCTGGATGGCAGAGTCGTCAACGCTGGCGTCAGGCGCTACCGCGACCTCAACGGCCAACACCTGACAACCCTCGGTCAGGCCGAAGTCGACAAGGAAACGATCGACCTGCAGGTCGAGACAAACCAATCGCACGTACGGGTTGCCCTGGCCGCCCGGACCCGGCTGCTGCGCGATGGCGAGATTGTCGAGGTTGACCGCAGCCTGGTCGAGGAACCCGGATTTGTCGCACACGAACTCACCTGCCAGGTGCCGCAAGGACGGCCAGTCACGGTCGAGAAGATCGTCGCGCTCTATACCTCCCGCGACCGCGCAATCTCGGAGAGCCGGCACGACGCCGACCTAGCGATAGCCAGAGCGGGAAACTTTGCGGAACTCCTCAGCAGCCATGAGCGCGCCTGGCTCCACACCTGGGACAGATTCGATATTGCGATGGACAGCGCCAACGACTGGACCGAGACGGTCCTGCACCTGCATATTTTTCACCTCCTGCAAACGGTCTCGCACCACAGCGCACACTTGGACGTCGGAGTGCCGGCACGCGGCTGGCATGGGGAGGCCTACCGGGGTCACATCTTTTGGGACGAGTTGTTCATCTTCCCGTACCTCAACTTCCAGCGTCCCTGGCTGGCCGAGGCATTACTCCAGTACCGGTACGCCCGCCTCGGCACGGCTCGTGCGGCGGCACGGGAGGAAGGATTTGAAGGCGCGATGTTCCCCTGGCAGAGCGGCTCCAACGGACGGGAGGAAACCCAGCGACTGCACCTCAACCCAAAGTCGGGGCGGTGGCTGCCCGACCGCTCGCACCTGCAACGCCATGTCAACATCGCGATCGCCTACAACGTCTGGCAGCACTACATGATCACCGGCAGCGTTCGATTCCTACGCTTCACCGGTGCCGAGCTGCTCATCGAAATCGCGCGGTTTTGGGCCAGCATCGCCACGTACAACCCCGCACGAGATCGCTACGAGATCCACGGCGTGATGGGCCCAGACGAATACCACGAGGCCTACCCCGACTCCGACGAGGCTGGGCTGCGCAACAACACCTACACCAACGTCATGGCGGTCTGGGTGCTGCTGCGAGCGCTAGAGGCGTTGCAAGAGCTACCGCCTCACTACCGCCAAGAGTTGGTCGAGGAGCTCATGATCCGCGACGAGGAGTTGGAGCGGTGGCGCGATATCAGTCGGAAGATGACCGTCGTGTTCCACGCCGACGGTGCGCTGAGTCAGTTCGAGGGCTACGAGCAGCTGCGCGAATTCGACTGGGACGGTTACCGGGACAAGTACGGCAACATCCAACGACTGGACCGCGTGCTTGAGGCTGAAGGGGACAGCACGAATCGCTACAAGGTCTCAAAGCAGCCCGACGTACTGATGTTGCTGTACCTCCTGTCGCGAGACGAGCTCTGCGGCCTACTCGTCCGCCTGGGTTACGAGGTAAGTGAGGAACAACTGGCCCGAACCGTCGACTATTACCTGGCACGCACCTCGCATGGTTCAACCCTCAGCTCTGTCGTGACCGCCTGGGTTCTTGCCCGTTATAACCCTG
Source organism: Propionibacteriaceae bacterium (assembly GCA_035489975.1). Taxonomy (GTDB): domain Bacteria; phylum Actinomycetota; class Actinomycetes; order Propionibacteriales; family Propionibacteriaceae; genus Microlunatus. The sequence continues at coordinate 3,284 of DATHIJ010000421.1, forward strand.
CCGAAGCCTGGCAGTGTCTGCAACGGGCGTTGCAGAGCGACATCGCGGACGTTCAGGGCGGAACCACCGCAGAGGGTATCCACTTAGGAGCGATGGCCGGCACGGTAGATCTTGTGTTGCGCTGCCTCACCGGTATGCGCGCCCGCGGGCAAGTGCTCCGATTCGACCCAGCAATCCCGCCAGAGATCAAACAACTGCAGTTCAGCGTGCACTATCGCGGCCACCGCGTCGAGCTTGCGTTTTCCGAGGACCGGATCGAGGTCAGTTCCCGCCCGGGCCCGGCGGCACCCATTACTGTCTTGGTGCGCGACGACACTGTGGACTTGCACCCAGGCGAGCGGCATACCTTCTCACTTGACCACCAGTCGTGACGCCAACACCCGACAAGGTAGTGGCCGAGCACGCTGCCGGAGTGGCGGCGCAGGCCCAGACGACCGCTCTGTGCCTCGATTTCGACGGCACGCTGGCCCCAATTGTCGATGATCCGAACCAAGCAAGACCGCTGCCTCGGACGGTAGAGCTGCTTGCTCAGCTGGCTGCCCGGTTCGCCGCGGTCGCGCTCCTGTCGGGTCGCCCGGCTGATTATCTGGCCCAGCATGCTGCTGCCCCGGGAGTGCGCTACCTCGGACTTTACGGCCTTCAAGAGATCCGCGACGGGCAGCTATGGGTAGATCCGCGGCTGAAGGCGGCCCGCCCGGCTGTTCTGGCGGCTCAGCAAGATCTGCGCGACTGCGCTGCAGTGCGTGACAGCGGCGCCTACCTGGAGGACAAGCAGTACGCGGTTGCGATTCATACGCGGCGGGTCGCCGACCCCGACCGCTGGGCGGCGCCCATCGATCAAGCAGCGCGGCAAATCGCTGAGAGACACGGGCTGGAGGTCATACTCGGGAAGCAGGTCTGGGAGCTGCGCCCAGCCGTGCACAGCGACAAGGGCGACGCCATTCGTCGGATCATCGGTGATTCCAAGGCCCGCGGTGTCGTTGTGGCTGGCGACGATCTCGGCGACCTTCCTGCATTTGCCGCAGCAATCGAGCTGAAGGCTGCTGGCGGCGATGCGCTACGCATCGCGATGGACTCCGCGGAGGCCCCACCGGCACTGATCGACAAGGCCGATCTCATCGTCGATGGTCCGCGAGGACTGCTGGAGTTCCTCAGCCGGTTGCTCACCTGAACGAAGCTCTCCCTCTTGGTCACGTTCTGATGATCGCCGGCTTGTTCACGTTTGGATGATCGCCGGCGCGGCCAACCTGTAGTGATACCCACTCTCTGGCCGTTGCTCCACGAGAGAGTCTTCGCAGCGGGCGACAAGATCAAGATAAGACAAAGAATCCAGCGCCTTGCTCGGCGGAGCAGTTCCGGTGCTCCACGCCCATTTGTGTCGGTCGAGTCGCCGTTCGGTCATGAAAATGATCAGGGTCGGTCTCGCGATTGCCACTCAGATCGCCGGTGGAGTCGGGACCGCTGACCTCGTCGAGAATGACAATCTGTATGCCGCTATGGGGCTGCTGAGGCAGTGAGTGGAGGTCGAATACTTTCCTTGGGCGTTGGCTCAAAGGAGGCCAGTCGGACGCGTGGCTGCGTTCGTCGCATGAGGAGCGCATCAGGATGTGGACGCCCAGGCACTACGAGCAAAGTCGGGTGGACGCTTCGACAGGACCGAACTAGTGGCGGCGGAACGAGTTCCGCTCAGATCGACGTACGCGATCCGGCCATCCTTGTAGCGGGTCAGCGCCGCTCGATGGTGTCCAGGAACTCATGGACCAGCCGGACGGCGATCGCGCCTTCACCGACCGCAGACGCCACGCGTTTGACCGAGCCACTCCGTACGTCACCGACAGCGAAGACGCCCGCCCGGCCGGTCTCGAGCACGCTTCTGTAGCCGTTCCCGGAAGTTCCGGTGAGCACGAACCCTTTCTCGTCCAGCGGTATCTGCCCGCCGAGCCAAGCGGTGTGCGGCACCGACCCGATCAACAGGAACAGCGCCGACGAGTCGACGACCCGCCGCTCGTCAGTTGCGAGGTCGTGGATCTCGACCGCTGTCATGGCGGTGTCCCCGAAGAGTTCGCATACCTCACAACTCCGCCAGACCTTCACCCGCGGCGTACGCAAAATCCGGTCGGCAAGGTAGCGGGACATGTCCCGGTTGAGGTCAGCGTGGCGGATCACCAGATTCACCGCCGACGCCCGCCTGGCCAGGAAGATCGCCGCCTGCCCGGCGGAGTTACCGCCGCCGACGACGGTAACGGGGTCACCGCTGCAGAGCTGCGCCTCGCTCTCGGTCGCCGCGTAGTACACGCTGGGTGCCTCGAGACGCTCCATACCCGGGATCTCCAGCCGCTTGTAGTGGACACCCGTCGCCAAGATCACCGTATGCGCGGGCAGCTCCTCACCATCGGCAAGTCGTAACACGTGATATCCCTCGGCGAAGTCGAGCGACTGCGCCTCGCCCGGGATAGTGAAGACAGCACCGAACTTGCGAGCCTGCACGACCGCCCGGTCTGCCAGCTCGACGCCGGAAATGCCCGCGGGGAAACCGAGATAATTCTCGATCTGTGGCGAGGTCGCCGCCTGACCGCCCGTGGCAAGCTGGTCCAGCACCACGGTGGAAAGGCCCTCGGATGCTCCGTACACCGCTGCGGCAAGCCCGGCGGGACCGGCACCGACGACCACCATGTCATGAGCGGTGCGATCCGGCATCACCCGCAGGCCGATCAGGCGCGCCAGCTCAATGTTGCTGGGATTGTGCAGGACGTTGTGTCCCTTCCAGATCACAACCGGAGTCTGCTCGGGTGAGATATTGAGTTGCTGCAGGATGGCCTCGGCTTCCCTGTCCTGCTCCAGGTCGATCCAGCGATGAGGAACACGGTTCCGGCTGGCGAACTCTCGTAGCCGGCGTGTATCGGCCGTGAATCGGGAGCCTATGATCCGGAGGCCGGCGCCGATTCCCGACTCCAACGACCTGCGGACCATGAACGCACGGAGGATCAGGTCTCCTAGCGCAGGATCTTCGGCCGCGGCCTCCTTGAGCCGGTCCACCGGGACCGCGAGAACCTCCACGTCGTCCTGCGCGATGGCGGTGTGGTAGACCGCATGACCCGTCAGCAGCGACAGGTCGCCGAGAAAGCGGCCCGGACCGTGCACCCCGATGAGCCGGGGAGCACCGTCTGTCTCCAGCACAACCGCTGCTGCACCGTTGAGAAGTACAAAGAAGTCGCAGTCCCGGTCGCCCTCGCAAAACAAGGCAGCACCTTTGGGCAGTGCCTTCCGCTCGCCGAACCGGCTCAGCAACATCAGCTGCTCATCGGTGAGCCTCGGATAGGCACCAGCAACGTCCGGCGTCTCGGGGTGCTCTTGGCCGAGAAGATCAGACGTACTGCTCGTGGGCATAGCACCATCTCCAGTTCTCGCCCACCTCGAGGGACCGGACGACATAGTGGCCGGTCGACGCGGCGTGAGCGCGTGCATGCCGCATGGGCGAGGAGTCGCAACAGCCGACCCGACCACATGTCGAGCACTGCCGAAGGTGCACCCACGGCGTGCCAAGCCGTAGGCACTCTTCACAACCGTCCGCCCTGGGCGGTCCGAGCGGCCGAATGAGCGCGAGATGGGGATCCGGGATGACCGAAGTCCGGATGGTCATGTGTGTGAACCGAGCTTCTCTGAACCGAGCTTCTCGGTCACCCACCTCCGCAGCACGGCAGCAGGAGCGGCTCCCACCTGCGTGTCGATCACCTTGCCACGTTCGAAGAGGATCAGGGTCGGAATCGCCAACACCTCAAACCGTTGGCTCAACCCGGGCGCCTCGTCGGCATTGACCTTGACGAGCTTCAGTCCCCCCGCGAACTCGTACGCGAGCTGCTCAAGCGCCGGGCTCACCATCCGGCACGGACCGCACCAGGGCGCCCACATGTCGACGAGCACCGGGATGGTCGCGGCCTCCACGACATCGGCGAAGTCCACGTCGGAGGCGTTCACCACCCAACGGAGCGGTGCGTGGCACTTTCCGCAGCGCGGCACGCCGTTCGCGGCGGTCGGTACGCGGTTCTTGGTCTGGCAGTTCGAACACACCACCATCTGCGTTGCGGAGTTCTCGACGTTCGCGCTCATGCCGCTGCCCTCTCTTCCGGTGGCGGGCCGCTCGAGGGTACGACGGTGAGCTCACCGTCCACGACGTCGACAGAGATCACTCCGCCTTGTGCAACATCACCCCGCAGGAGTGCCCGGGCGACCCTTGTCTCGACCTCGCGGGCAATGAAGCGCCGCAACGGACGCGCGCCGTATGCCGGGTCGAAACCCTGGTCGGCGATGAACCGCCGGGCAGGCTCGGTGATCTGAAGGGTGATCCGGCGCTCAGCTAGGCGATTACGCAGGTCGTCCAGCAGCAGGTCGACGATCTGCTCGATCTCGGCCAGCGTGAGTGGCTTGAAGAGCACGATCTCGTCGACCCGGTTCAAGAACTCCGGCCGGAAATGGTTGCGCAACGCACCCATGACGAGGCTGCGCGCATCCTCCTTCACCTGGCCGTCCGCAGTCACCCCTTGCATCAGGAACTCCGATCCGATGTTCGAGGTCATGATCACCACGGTGTTGCGGAAGTCGACCGTACGGCCGTGAGAGTCGGTCAGCCGGCCATCGTCGAGGACCTGCAAGAGGGTGTTGAACACGTCGGGATGGGCCTTCTCGATCTCGTCGAGCAACAGCACCGAGTAAGGCTTGCGGCGTACAGCCTCGGTGAGCTGGCCACCCTCCTCATAGCCGACATATCCAGGTGGCGCCCCGACGAGCCGGCTCACCGTATGCCGCTCCTGGTACTCGGTCATGTCGATGCGGACCATGTTCTCTTCGGTGTCGAACAAGGCAGCCGCGAGACTCTTGGCGAGCTCGGTCTTCCCGACCCCGGTGGGGCCCAGGAAGATGAAAGAGCCGATCGGCCGGCGCGGGTCCTTGATGCCGGATCGGGCACGGATGATCGCATCGGCAACCAGCTGGACCGCCTCGTCCTGGCCCACAACGCGCTCGTGAAGGACCTCGTCAATGCGGAGCAGCTTGTCGCGCTCACCTTCTTGCAGCCGGGTGACCGGGATGCCGGTCCATCGCGACACGATCGCGGCAATCTCGTCCGCGGTCACGACCTCGCGCAGCAGGCGATGGTCTCCTTGCTTGCTTGCCAGCCGCGCCTCGGCAGCCTCGAGCCGCCGCTGGAGCTCTGGAATCTTGCCGTGCCGGAGTGAAGCGGCCCGGTTCAGGTCGTAGTCCCGCTCAGCCTGTTCGCTCTCCTGCCTGACTTGCTCCAGCTCCTCCCGCAGCGACTGGACCTCCCGCAGCGCGGCACGCTCTGCCTCCCAGCGGGCACGCATGGCGTCGGCTTCGGCTCGCGCGTCGGCCAGATCGCGGCGCAGTTGTTCGAGCCGAGCCTTGCTGGCAGGATCCTCCTCGTTGGCCAGCGCGGCCTCCTCGATCTCCATCCGAGTCACACGCCGCGTCAGCTCGTCCAACTCGGCGGGCATGGAGTCGATCTCGGTACGCAGCATCGCGCACGCCTCGTCGACCAGGTCGATCGCCTTGTCGGGTAGGTAGCGGTCGGAGATGTAGCGGTGGCTCAGCGTTACCGCCGCCACGAGCGCGCCGTCGTGGATCTTGACGCCATGGAACACCTCAAGGCGTTCCCGCAGCCCGCGCAGGATCGACAGGGCGTCCTCGACGCTCGGTTCGTCGACCAGTACCGGCTGGAACCGGCGCTCCAGTGCCGCATCCTTCTCGATGTGGGTGCGATATTCGTCGAGCGTGGTCGCGCCGATCATGTGCAGCTCGCCTCTGGCCAACATCGGCTTGAGCATGTTGCCCGCATCCATGGCGCCTTCCGCTGCGCCTGCACCGACCACAGTATGCAGTTCGTCAACGAAAAGCAGGATCCGGCCTTCTGCGCTGCTCACCTCGTTGAGTACGGCTTTTAGCCGCTCCTCGAACTCACCGCGATACTTCGCTCCGGCGACCAGCGAACCCGTGTCCAGCGCGAAGACGGTCTTGTCGCGTAGACCCTCGGGAACATCCCCGTTGTTGATCCGCTGGGCTAGTCCCTCGACAATCGCGGTCTTTCCGACGCCCGGCTCACCGATGAGTACCGGATTGTTCTTGGTCTTGCGGGACAGGATTTGGATGGTACGGCGGATCTCGCCGTCACGTCCGATCACCGGCTCCAGTCGGCCGGCCGCCGCCTCCGCCACCAGGTCCCGGCCGTACTTGCCGAGCGCCTCGTACGTACCCTCCGGCGTCGCCGACGTGACCCGCTGATGTCCCCTGACTTCGGTCAA
>DATHIJ010000422.1:0-2909 GCA_035489975.1 Propionibacteriaceae bacterium
ACTGAGAAGTGGGGGTTACGTCAGAGCGACATCATCCTGGACTGCCTCACCTTCCCCATCGCCACCGGACAGGAAGAAACTCGCCGCGACGGCATCGAGACCATCGAGGCCATCCGCGAGGTCAAACGGCTCTTCCCCGACGTGCAGACCACGCTGGGCCTGTCCAATGTTTCCTTCGGTCTCAACCCGGCCGCTCGTGTCGTGCTGAACTCGGTTTTTCTCAACGAATGCATCGAAGCCGGCCTGGACTCGGCGATCGTGCACGCCGCCAAGATCGTTCCCATGGCCCGGATCCCAGACGAGCAACGAGCAGTGGCGCTCGACATGGTCTACGACAGGCGGCGACCAGCAACTGCTACCGAGCCCGGGTACGACCCGCTGCAACGTTTCCTCGAGCTCTTCGAAGGTGTGACAACCGCTGACACCAAGGCCGAACGCGCCGCAGAGCTGCTCAAGCTACCGGTGAGTGAACGACTGCAGCGTCGCATCATCGACGGCGAGGGCAAGGGCCTGACGGATGATCTTGATGTCGCACTCGCGGAGGGCAAGCCGGCGATGGAGATCATCAACACCGACCTGCTGGCCGGCATGCGGGTAGTGGGTGAGCTCTTTGGGTCAGGTCAGATGCAACTGCCGTTCGTGCTGCAGTCGGCCGAAGTGATGAAAGCCGCGGTCGCCTATCTCGAGCCGCATCTGGAGAAGACCGACGCTCGCGGCAAGGGCACCATCGTGCTGGCAACCGTGAAGGGTGACGTGCACGACATCGGCAAGAATCTGGTCGACATCATCCTCACCAACAACGGCTACACCGTGGTGAATCTGGGGATCAAGCAGCCGGTCACCGCGATCATCGACGCAGCGCAGGAACACCAAGCCGACGCCATCGGCATGTCCGGATTGCTGGTGAAGTCCACGGTTGTGATGAAGGAGAACCTCGAGGAGCTCAACCGACGAGGCATCGCCACCGCGTACCCGGTGTTTCTGGGCGGTGCAGCGCTCACCCGCGCCTACGTCGAGCAAGATCTCCGAGAGATTTTTGCCGGTGAGGTGCGTTACGCCAGGGACGCCTTTGAAGGGCTCCGGCTGATGGACGCGTTGATGGCGGTCAAGCGCGGCGAGGAAGGGGCTGCGCTGCCGGCGCCACGGGAGCGCCGGGTCAAGGCTCGCGGGGGAACCCTGGTCGAGGAGCGGATCGACACCGAAGTCGACCGGCGTTCCGATGTCGCGGTCGACATCGACGTACCGACTCCGCCGTTCTGGGGCGACCGGATCGTCAAAGGCATTTCGCTGGCCGATGTCGCTGCCTACCTCGATGAGCGGGCCACCTTCATGGGCCAGTGGGGCCTCAAAGGCTCCCGCAACGGCGTGTCGTACGAAGAGCTGGTGGAGACCGAAGGCCGGCCACGGCTACGCATGTGGCTGGATCGCATCCAGACCGACGCGATCGCCGAGTTCGCCGTGGTGTACGGATACTGGCCGTGTTACAGCGAGGGCAACGATCTTGTTGTGCTCGATGTGGGAGGCGATGTCTCCAATCCAGCAGCGGAACTGCAGCGCTACACCTTCCCGCGACAGACCCGTGGCCGTTACCTTTGCCTGGCCGACTTCTTCCGCGATCGTCAATTGGCGGCGGACAAGGGTCCCGATGTGGTGGCCTTCCATCTGGTCACCATGGGGGCGCAGGTCTCGAAGGTGACCGCGAGCCTGTTCGAGCAGAACGCGTACCGGGACTATCTCGAGCTGCATGGGCTCAGCGTCCAACTGACCGAGGCACTGGCCGAGATGTGGCATTCCAGGATCCGCGCGGACTTTGGCTTCGCCAACGACGACGGGCCGATGGAGGAGATGATCCGCGATCAGGCCTACCGCGGCTCCCGATACTCCTTCGGTTATCCGGCCTGCCCCGAGCTGGCCGACCGCCGCAAGCTGGTGGCGCTGCTCCGCCCGGAGCGGATCGGCGTTGAGCTCTCTGAGGAGCTGCAGCTGCATCCTGAGCAGTCCACTGATGCGCTGGTCGTGCACCATCCTGAAGCGAAGTACTTCAACGCCCGCTGACCCTGGGGTGGCGCCGCTGTCGGCAGGTTCGCGCATGCTCAGGGCAGTGAGGAAGAATGGCCGCGCCATGAGCGAGATGACAACTTCGACGCTAGCGGCGGCACTGTGGGATTTCGACGGCACGCTGGCCGACACCGAACCGCTCTGGATGGCCGCCGAGTATGACCTGATCGGCCAGCTGGGAGGGACCTGGTCGGAGGAGCATGCTGAGCAGCTGGTGGGCAACTCGCTGCTGGACTCCGGCTCCTACATTCTGAACGCCATTGGGCGAGTGGATCTCAGCCCAGCGTGGGTCGTGGAACAGCTGCTCGGCACAGTGCTGGACCACATACGGCAGCACCCGATCATCTGGCGCCCTGGTGCCCTCGAACTGCTCGAGTCGTTCGCTGCGGCCGGTGTTCCTTGTGCACTGGTGTCGGCGTCCTACCGAGTGCTGCTGGACGCTGCGCTGAGGCAGCTCCCCGAGGGAACCTTCCAGGTGTCTGTCGCCGGCGACGAGGTGAACCGAGGCAAGCCACACCCCGAGCCGTACGAGAAGGCGTGCACGGCCCTCGGCGTATCCGCTCAGCATTGTGTTGTGCTGGAAGACTCCGAGACGGGCTGCCGCGCCGGCAACGCTGCCGGAGCGTTAGTGCTCGCCGTGCCCAACCGCGTGGAGATCCCGCATGCTCCACGGCGGCTCCACGTAGGCTCCCTCGCTGACTTGGACGCAGCTGCCGTGGCGAGAATGTTGGAGCAGTCCAATGCGAGCTGATCCCTCAGCGAGCGTCGATCGGAGGCTTCCCGGGGCGCCGCGCGAGCAGAGGCCAGTGGGGCTGCGGCGCTGGCTGCTCGCTGTAGCTGCCCTAGTTTTG
>DATHIJ010000423.1:0-5308 GCA_035489975.1 Propionibacteriaceae bacterium
TGGAGGCCGCGGGCCTCGAGCTCACGATGGGCGGTGAGCCCACATTCGTCTCAAGCGACGACATGACCTCAGCGCAGTGGACGGTCGCTGCGGATGGGCCCGAGAAGCGGGAGCTGGCCAACCGACTGGCTGCAGCGCTGGCGGATCGCTTTGCGAAGGGTGGCCTGGTGCAGCGCAGTGAGGGCAAGTGGTATCCAGGGGAGCCGCTGCCTCGCTGGCAGATCGGACTGATCTGGCGAAGCGACGGCGAGGAGCTGTGGAGTGATCCTGCGCTGTTGGCGGATCCGTTCGATTCCACGAAGTCAGATCCTGACGCCGCTGCGTCAGCCGAGCGGCTGGCCCGCACCATTACGGCTGACTTTGGACTGCCTGACGAGCAGTTGCTGCCGGCCTTCGAAGATCCGCTGGCGCGGCTGGCTGCTGAGCTCAGTGAGCCGGCTGGGCCACGTGCGACGTTTGATCCAGAGCAGCCCGAGCCGCAGCTGGTCAGCGATCTGGACCGAGAGACCGAGCCGACGGCTTGGGTGTTACCACTTGTGCCGGCCTGGTTCGGCGAAGGTTGGGCGAGCCCAGCCTGGAAGACTCGACGGGGCCGCCTAGTGCTCATTCCTGGCGAATCGCCAGCAGGGTCACGGCTGCCGCTCGACGCGCTCTCGTGGAAGGATCCCGACTTCACAGGCGAGGAGTCCTATATAAAGGCCGGACCGGCGTTGAACGAGGCGATGGGTCACCCGCGGGCCGCGGTGGTTGATCCGGACGACGCTCCGACGCGTACCGCCTTGGTCGTGGAGGCGCGCGACCGCTTCGTGCACGTGTTCTTACCTCCGTTGGAAAAGCTGGAAAAGTTCGTCGAGCTGGTCGGGCTTGTCCATCGGGCCGCGACACAAACCGGCACGGCGGTGATCCTGGAGGGCTATGGGCCGCCGCCCGACTCTCGGATCAAGACGTTGCTGATCACCCCAGATCCCGGAGTGATCGAGGTCAACGTCCACCCCACGTCCAGCTGGACTGAGCTTTCCGATCTGATCCAGACGCTGTACCGGATCGCCCGCGAGCACCGGTTATGTGCCGAGACCTTTGCTCTCGACGGCCGTCACAGCGGTACCGGCGGTGGCAACCACCTGACCCTCGGCGGTCCCGAGCCGTTGCGGTCGCCGTTGCTTCGGCGGCCGGATCTGCTGGTCAGCATGATCACCTTCTGGCAGCACCATCCAGCGCTTTCCTACCTCTTCTCAGGCCGTTTTGTCGGGCCGACCAGCCAGGCGCCGCGCGTCGACGAGGGTAGGCCGGAGACGCTGTATGAGCTGGAGATCTCTTTTGCTGAGATCGATGAGTTGGCCGATACCGAGCACCGGCCGTGGGCGGTCGATCGATCGCTGCGCAGCCTGCTCACCGACATCACCGGCAACGCACACCGCGCCGAATTCTGCATCGACAAGCTCTACAACCCGAATACGACGCGCGGCCGGCTTGGGCTGCTGGAACTGCGGGGCTTCGAGATGCCACCGCATCCAGACATGGCGCTGGTGCAGGCATTGCTGGTACGTGCGCTGGTCGCCCGGTTCGCTGAAGAGCGTTATTCCGCCCCCCTGGTGCGCTGGGGCACAGCGTTGCATGACCGATTTCTACTGCCGCACTTCGTTATGGCCGACATCGCCGAGGTCCTCACCGATTTGCGCGCCCACGGCATCGAGTTCGAGCTGGCCTGGCTGCTACCGTTCCTCGAGTTCAGGTTCCCGCGGATCGGTCTGACCAAGATCAGCGGTGTGAACCTGGAGCTCAGGAGCGCCATCGAGCCCTGGCACGTATTGGGTGAGGAGGCGGCCGCTGGGGGTGCGGCCCGTTATGTGGATTCGTCGACCGAACGGCTCCAGGTCGCGGTAAGCGGCTTCGTTCCTGAGCGGCATCTGCTGACCTGCAATGGACAGGCGGTTCCATTGACAGCCACTGGCACACCTGGCAGCTACGTGGCCGGCGTCCGCTACAAGGCCTGGAAACCGTGGTCCTCGCTGCACCCCACATTAGATCTGGACTCGCCGCTGTCTTTTGATCTCATTGATCGAATGAGCCGCTTCTCCCTCGGCGGCGCCACCTACCACGTGATCCATCCCGGGGGTCGCTCGTACGCTCATCCGCCGGTCAACGCATCCGAGGCTGAGGCCCGCCGGTCCCGACGTTTTGAGGCGATGGGTCACACCACCGGGATAATCGATCTCGAGGCGCTGGATGCCCAGCTGATACGGCGTTCGGCCGGCGACGACGAGTTCCCGTTGACGCTGGATCTGCGCCGCCGCCTGCCACCCGCCCAGGGACTCGGCACATCTCGGCCCCGGGGCGGAAGATGACCGTCCTTGGTCGCTACCTGGCCACAGCTGGCCAGTCCACGGTAGACCGGGAGCCGGCATTCGACGAGTTCGCGACTGGCGACGGCACCGTACGTCATGGCTGGTCAGCACTGCTGGAAGGCCTGGATGAATTCGCGGACAAGGAGCTGTTGCAGGCCCAACGCGAGGTGGCCCGGCTGCTCGAGGACGACAACGTCACCTACACCCCGAGTCCGGCGTCAGCGATCTCGATCGCCGACGAACCCAACGGGCATGGTCCCGCGGCGGGGACACCCGACGGCCTCGTCGAGCCACAGCCGTGGCGGCTAGACCCATTGCCGCTGATCCTTGATGACCGGGAGTGGGCCGGGCTCGAAGCCGGTCTAGTGCAGCGGGCGGAGCTGCTGGATGCGATCTTGGCCGACCTCTACGGTGCGCGCCGGCTGCTGGCACGGCGCCTCATCCCAGCGGCTGCGATTTTCGACCACGACGAGTATCTGAGGCCGCTCGTCGGCAGTCAGGCGGCGGCCCACCAGCGATTGTTCTTGATCGCGGCAGATCTGGGGCGCGACAGCACCGGAGAATGGAAGGTGATCTCGGATCGGACTCAGGCACCCTCGGGTGCCGGCTTTGCCATGCAGAACCGCCGGGTCGTGTCGCGGGTGATTCCGGAGATCTATCATCAGGCCAATCTGCACCGGCTCACGCCGTTCTTCCAGGCGATGCGCCTGGCCCTCGTCGAGGCGGCGCCCAGCGCAGTGGAGGACCCGCGTGTTGTCGTGCTGAGCCCGGGCAAACACTCCGAAACCGCCTTCGACCAGGCCTTCGTTGCCTCTTTGCTCGGCTTTCCGCTGCTCGAGGGCAGCGATCTGACGGTTCGTGACGGCCGGGTATGGATGCGAGTTCTTGGCAAGCTCGAGGGGGTCGATGTGATCTTGCGCCGCGTCGACTCGACCTGGATGGACGCGCTGGAGTTGGGTCCCGACTCCCGGCTCGGGGTCACCGGACTCATGGAATGCGTACGCCAGGGCACCGTCAGCGTACTGAACAACCTTGGATCCGGGGTGCTCGAGAATCCTGCGCTGCTTCCGTTCCTGCCGGAGCTGTGTGAACGACTGCTCGGCCAGTCGCTGCGGCTGCCGTCGGTTGATACCTGGTGGTGCGGCGACACGACCGGGCTGAGCCATGCACTGAACAATCTGGACTCCCTCGTGATACGGCCGATAAGTCGTGGTCATGGTCGCAGTGTCCGTGGGCCCGCGCTGAGCGCGCGACAGCGCGAACGGCTAACGGACAAGATCAATGCTGCGCCGCACCGCTTCGTCGCGCAGGAGGTGCTGAATCTGTCTTCCGCGCCAACCAGCGAGGAGGATCGGCTGGTCCGCCGTAACGTCGTCCTGCGGTCGTTCGCCGTTCGGAGCGGAGCCTCCTACACCGCGATGCTGGGTGGCCTGGCCCGAGTAACCGATGACACCTCAGATCGGCGCGGGGTCCTCGTCACTGAACCCAACGGGCAGCTGGCCAAAGACGTCTGGGTGGTGAGTAGCGAACCCGTTGCCGCCCCCAGGATCATCGCGCGCACCCGAGCCGGCGAGGAAGCGGGCTTCGTGCCGGCGATGTCGGCTTCGATCGCCATGGTGCCGCGCGTGCTCAACGACCTCTACTGGTTCGGCCGGTACGCAGAACGCGCCGAGGACTTGCTTCGGCTGCTGCTGGCGACCCGTACGGTGGCAATTGAGACTGACCTCGATGTGACCCACGGGCGAGCGCTGGAGGTGCTGCTGCAGGCGGTTACCCACGTCAGCACCACATACCCCGGTTTCTTCAAGCCGCGTGTCGAGATGATGCCGGAGTTCCGATCGATGCTGCTGGATCGCCATCGAACCGGTACCGCCGCTCAGTCCCTGGCCGCGCTGTCGATGGCCGCACAAGGCGTACGGGACCAGCTCTCCGACGATGTCTGGATGGTGCTGGCCGACATTGAGCGGGCCCTTGCCGCCCTCGCCGACAACCCGCATGACCAGGGTCTTCAATTGACCGATGCAAGCGAGCGGGTGCTGTCCGGTTTGCTCGCGCTGGCGGGTGTCGCGACCGAGAACATGATCCGCGATCCTGGGTGGTACATGCTCGACTCCGGTCGCGGCCTGGAGCGGGCGATCCAGACTCTGGCGCTGCTACGGGTCACGATTTGCCGGGCGCGAGCACCTGAGGAGGATCGGCTAGTGCAGGAAGCTGTGCTCGCCGCGACCGAATCGATCGTGACATTCCGACGCCGCTACCGCACCCGAGCCGGGGTTGATGCGTTGCTCGAGTTGTTGTTGATGGACCCGTTCAATCCGCGCTCGGTCGCGTACCAGCTGCAGCGGATCAGAACCGATCTCCGCGCGCTGCCCAACACCTCGCCGACAAGTCGACCGCTGCGGCTGCTGGACGCGTTGGCCGAACGCGTACGCATCACCGACCCAGTGGCTCTCGCAGAGTCGGCGGACGGCCGCTTGGCTTTCCTCGAGGAGTTCCTTGCCGAGCTGCAGCATCAGCTGCGTGTTTTGGCGGAGGCGATTCGGGACCAGTATCAGAAGCCGCCGCCAACTCAGCGGCCGCTGTTTCGCAACGATGCGCTGGGGGGTACCGCATGACCACGTACCGCATCGAGCACCACACGACCTACACCTACGACTCCGATGTCACTGGCAGCTACGGTCAATTCCATCTGCGCCCGCGCGACCTGGGGTGGCAGAGCTGTGTGGCCAATGAGATCGCGATCGAGCCTGAGCCGGCGGACCTGTTTCGGCACATTGACCTGTATGGCAACGCGAGAGGCTACTTCCATGTCGTCCAGCCCCATACCAGGTTGGTCGTTACGTCGATCAGCGTCGTCGAGATCGGGGTAAATGAGCTGGATCCGGAGGCGCTGGCTGTGCCGTGGGAGTGGACGCAGCCTCGCATGCGAGACGACGACGGCGAGGCATGGGAAGCGATGGATT
>DATHIJ010000424.1:0-2736 GCA_035489975.1 Propionibacteriaceae bacterium
CCCGCCTCCATGATGAGATTCCCAGGCCAACATTCATCTATCAAAATGTTATCCGTCGAACTTCCCGCAACGCACAGAAAGATTGGGATCATCACACTCAAGAACCGGATGGTGAGCCCGCTCGCGAGGCTCTTCATCGAATGCGCCCGTGAGATCGCCAAGCCGTTCGCGAAAAACCGAACACGCGGCCGTGCTGGGAATATCTCAGGCCGAGATGCCCAGACCCCGTGAGGTCTGCTGTGGGTCATTCACGACTGATGCAATCAGCGCCAGTTCCGCCCAATGTCCGCTATGCCTCCGATAGCGACCATTCAAGGCATCAGACTGAATTGTAGCGATGGTAGAGTCGAGGATGGGCGCGGTAACTTGGGCCATTCGGCAACGCCCCGTTTCCCATCCCCGCTCATCGAACCGGACGTGCCGATCTCCGGCATCCGGCTCTCCGACTGGCTTCACCGCAAGGCACACGACGGCGCATTCAGCGGCAGGCGTTCGAGACGCAGCAGGCCGCGTTCTCCGTAGACAACTTCACAGGAGAACCGGTGTATGCCACGCCCTGCCACCTTGTGCCGTCTGGCGAGGAAGTCGCGCACACGCTCATAGACGTATCGGTCAACACCGCGGAATGCCGATCGACACGTCCCGTAGCAGAAGTAGTTCGACCAGCCGAGCAGAGACCTGTTCAGCGTGTCGCGCACTTCAGGCCACGGATCGTTGTTACCGGGCACTAGCAGATTGCCGACCTTCGTCTTGAATCGCTGCATGCTCTTCTTGGACGGGCTCGCGCTCAGATACCATTTGCCGTTCGCTTTGTAACGGTGGGGTCCGAACGAGTAGCCGAGGAAGTCGAAGCGTTCTTGCCGAGCATCCTTCAACGAGGTTTTGGCCTCGTTGAGGGTCAGCCCGAGCCGCATCATCACCGCCTTCGTCCACGCCAGGGCCTCGGCCGCACACCTGCGACTGAGGATGACGAAGTCGTCGGCATACGCGATGACGTGTGCGCGGAACGCTTCCCCGCACCCGGTCAGCCGCCAGTACTTCAGGAACCGGTTCATGTAGATGTTGGCGAGCAGTGGGCTCGCGACGCCGCCCTGCGGCGTGCCGCGCGTGTTGCTCTTGCCACCACCGATGCGCCGGGTCCCGTCGCCATCATCCCGTTCCTCGATCGGCGCTTTCAGCCACAGCTTGATCAGCCGCAGCACGCGCCGGTCCACGATGCGACGGGCCACTGATTTCAGAAGCGCGTCGTGCGGAATCGAGTCGAAGTAGCGGGATAAGTCGGCGTCGACCACGTCGGTATAGCCCCGGCAGATCCGCCGGTGCACTTCCTTGACCGCGTCCACCGCCCCACGCGCGGGGCGATAGCCGTAGGCAGTGTCCTCGAAGTTCCGCCTCGAAGATGGGTTCCAGCACCAGCTTGGCGGCGGTCTGAACCACCCGATCGCGGATCGTCGGAATGCCGAGCGGTCGCTCGCCTCCGCCGTTCAGCTTCGGGATCATCACCCGCTGTACCGGGTCGGGCCGATACGTCTTCGAGACCAGTTCCTCGCGCAGGCCCGCCAGCCATGCCTCCAGGCCCGACGCCTCGATCTGTGCGAAGCTCACTCCGTCCACGCCAGGAGCGCCCGCATTCGCGCGAGCCACTGCATAGGCGTGTCGCAGGATGTCTTCCCGATAAATCTTGTCGTAGAGCAGATAGAAGCGGAAGGCAGGCTCCGCCTTCGCCTTGCGATACAGCTTTCTCTGAAGGGTCCTGATCTTTTCAGGTGTTGCCAGGCTCATCGCCAATCACCCTCACCTCCCCATCTTCGAAAGCGCACCAGAAGTCAGGGTCCTTTCCTCCACCGGAATTACCCGGCTTCATCGGTCCTACGACCCTGTCCGACTCCCGCCATGGCCGTCGCCTGAAAGCGACGTTGAGGCCGCTACCCTCGCCCGTGACGAGTCTCCCCCGATTACCCGAACCACCTTTCCGACGTGCCGTGCCCACTACCCCGGCGAATCGAGCGGGTGCGCGTGTCGATTGCTTCCCCGCTCATACAGCCTTCCCCAAATGGCCGGAGGGTCGGCATCCGCATTGTCACTTTCGAGGCCTGCTCAGGCTTCACTCACGTTACGGCCCATCGGATCGCTCAGTCGCCCAAGGCGACCTTTGTCACGAGGCTCCAGCCCTTCCGGTTACCCGGCCGAGCCGCTCGTCAGCTACCGGATCAATCGACAATTATCCGGGTGGAATCTTCCTCCACTGATGATTCGCGCCTTCGGGGCGCACGGCCAACAACGGACATAGCGTTTATCGTTTCCGCTTCGCCAGCGGCTGCGCGACTTCGCGGGCGTGCTCGATAAAAAGCTGCGCGACGATTGAGGGCAAAACCGCGCAGATCAGCCAAGGCAGACATAGGTTTGGCCGCGCGGACGGCAAGGGGCTAGGTCAGCATCCCTCACTTGATCTTCCTTGAGCCGCGCCCAGTTTTAAGAAAGGTTAGGTTTGATCGATAGGTTCTCGCACCGGCTAGCACCAACAAGAGACATAAGAGACCCATAGCGGCCACTGTCTAAGGCTAGAGCAAAGTCGAGCGCATCAACCCCAACTGTAAACGAAAGGACCGCCGGTCTCCGGCGGTCCTTTTGTTTGGGTGAGCCGGGGCGATCAAGGTCCTCGTGATATGCTTAAGCCAAAGCAAGGAGGGCTGGCATCATGCCCACCGGATTATTTAAAACACCAGATCAGTCGGC
>DATHIJ010000425.1:0-4114 GCA_035489975.1 Propionibacteriaceae bacterium
GGCGGTCTACCCCGACCTCGCCTACTTCAACGAGGTCGACAGGGGCGGCCACTTCGCCGCCTGGGAAGAACCGGAGCTCTTCTCCGACGAGGTCCGCGACGCCTTCAGGTCGCTGCGAACGAACGGAGGCGCCCCATGAGCTGCACGGTCGATGCGGCGGGAGTTCGTTAGATGGCCGTCTTCGGCCGTCTCCGCATGCCGTCGCTCGGCGGGGCAACCGAGTGGCTCAACTCCGAGCCACTCGGCCCCGCCGAGCTCCAGGGCCAGGTCGTCTTCTTCAACTTCTGGACGCTGACGTGCATCAACTGGCTGCGCCAGGAGCCGTACGTGCGTGGCTGGTCGCAGGCCTACCGAAACGACGGGTTGGTCGTCATCGGAGTCCACACGCCGGAGTTCTCGTTCGAGCATGACATCGACGGCGTGAGATTGGCGACGATGGAGCGAGCGATCGACTACCCGATCCCGGTCGACAACGACTACGAGATCTGGAGCGCATTCGACAACCACTACTGGCCGGCGCTCTACTTCGTCGACGCGGACGGCATCATCCGCGACCACCACTTCGGCGAAGGACGCTACGAAGAATCGGAGCGCGTCATCCAGCGTCTGCTCGGCGTCGAGCGCGAGCCCGTCTCCGTCGAAGGGCTCGGCGTGGAGGCGGAGGCCGACTGGGACCACCTGCGTACGCCCGAGACGTATCTCGGCTACGGGCGCAGCGAGCGCTTCGCGTCACCGGATCGCGCTGCGTTCGACGAACGCCGCGCCTACCAGCTCCCCGACCGCCTGAGCCTCAACGACTGGGCCCTCGCCGGCGACTGGACGATTGGGCGGGAGAATGTCGTGCTCGACGAGGCCGGCGGGAGTATCGCCTTTCGGTTCCACGCGCGCGACGCGCATCTCGCGCTGTCTCCCGGAGCGCGAGAGCCGATTCCCTTTCGCGTTCGCCTCGACGGCGAGGCCCCCGGCCCCTCACACGGCGGGGACATCGACCAGGACGGGAACGGCATGCTCCGGGACGGCCGCCTCTACCAGCTCGTGCGCCAGCACGACGCGGTCCGCGAGCAGACGCTGCAGATCACGTTCCTCAAGCCCGGCGCCGAAGCGTACGTGTTCACGTTCGGATAGCCAGAGACGGCAACATCGCCTGACAAGCACGGAGCGACGCACACTGCTCCCCAGCACGGCTTAGCAGAAGGAGGACCACCGTGACGAAACCACCTGAAACAGCGATCCTGGCCGGGGGCTGCTTCTGGGGAATGCAGGATCTCATTCGCAAGCGGGCCGGAGTGATCTCGACCAGGGTGGGGTACACCGGCGGCGAGACCCCCCACGCGACCTACCGCAACCACGGCAACCACGCCGAAGCCATCGAAATCAACTTCGATCCCGAGCAGCTCTCGTACCGCGACCTGCTCGAGTTCTTCTTCCAGATTCACGACCCGACGACGAAGAACCGCCAGGGTAACGACATCGGCGCCAGTTACCGGTCGGCCATCTTCTACACGACCGACGAGCAGCGGAGAATCGCCGAAGACACGATCGCGGACGTAGACGCCTCCGGCCTCTGGCCAGGCAAAGTGGTCACTGAAGTCATGTCGGCCGGTCCCTTTTGGGAGGCCGAACCCGAGCATCAGGACTACCTCGAACGGTACCCCGATGGCTACACGTGCCACTTCATTCGGCCGAACTGGAAGCTCCCACACCGCGCCAGTTCAAGGACCACATGACGACGCAACGCCGAACCCAGCGAGGGGGTCGTCATACCCAGCTACCGTATGGTCTACGGGGACAACGAACAGGTCCCTTGGAAGCTGGCGCCACGATGACGACGGAGCCTGGGTGGCCGGCTCTTCCGCTGTCGGAGTGGCAACGGACGCGGGACACGCTGCAGCTGTGGCTTCAGGTTGTTGGCAAGGTCCGGTTACAGAACACGCCGCTGATCAACCACTGGTGGAATGTCCCGCTCTACCTGACCGTGCGCGGGCTCACCACGTCGTTGATGCAGCACCCGAACGGCGAGAGCTTCCAGATCAACCTCGATTTCCACGAGCAGCGGCTGGACATCACCACCGTCTCCGGCTCCCAACGGGCGATGGAGTTGGGGCCCATGCCGGTGCCCGAGTTCCATCGCGGGCTGATGGCGCTGTTGGATGACCTGAGCATGCACACCGACATCTGGCCAATGCCGGTCGAGATACCTGGGGCGCTTCGGTTCGATCGGGACGATCTGCACGGCACCTACGAACCAGCACGGGCGCACCGGTTCTGGCAAGCGCTGGTCACGATGCTGCCGGTGTTCACCGAGTTCCGCGCCCGCTTCCTCGGCAAGGCCAGTCCGATCCACCTGTTCTGGGGCGGGCTCGACCTCGCCACCACCCGCTTCTCTGGCCGCACCGCTCCGCCGCACCCTGGCGGAGCACCAAACTGTGGACCCCACGTCATGGCCGAGGCGTACTCGCACGAGGTCAGTAGCTGCGGCTACTGGCCGGACGGGGGCCCCGAGGGCGTGTTCTACAGCTACGCCTACCCGACACCACCGGGTTTCGCTGCGGCGTTGGTGCGGCCGGCGGAAGCGACGTGGTCCGAGGATTTAGGAGAGTTCCTGCTCCCATACGAGACCGTTCGACGCGCGGCGGATCCGAGAGCGACTTTGCTGGAGTTTCTGCAGAGCACGTACGAAGCGGCCGCCGACGCCGCCGAATGGGACCGGGACAAGCTGGAACGGCGAACACCTGCATCAGCCACGCTGAATCCGTAACGGGCGTCACCGAATATGAACCCATTGCCGATGAGAGAACACGGGAGGTTCAGGATGACGAAAATCGTGGTAATCGGTGGCACCGGGCTCATCGGCTCCAAGGTTGTCGCGAGGCTGGCCGAGCTCGGCCACGAGGCGATCGCCGCGTCGCCGAATTCGGGCGTCAACACCCTTACCGGCGAGGGGCTCGCCGAGGTACTGGCCGGCGCGCAGGTCGTTGTCGATGTATCCAACTCACCCTCGTTCGAGGACAAGGCGGTGCTCGATTTCTTCACGACCTCGACCGGCAATCTTCTCGCAGCCGAGAAGACAGCTGGTGTGGGCCATCATGTTGCGCTGTCCGTCGTCGGCACGGAACGTCTGTCGGAGAGCGGTTACTTCCGAGCGAAGATGACGCAGGAGAAGCTGATCAAGGAATCCGGCATCCCCTATTCGATCGTGCATGCGACCCAGTTCTTCGAGTTCGTCAAGAGTATTGCCGACTCCGCAACCGACGGCAACACGGTTCGCCTTTCGCACGCGCTCATCCAACCCATCGCAGCTGACGCGGTCGCCAGCGCGGTTGCACGCACAGCTGTCGGCGAGCCCATCAACGGAACCATCGAGATCGCCGGACCAGAGCAGTTCGGTCTCGATGAGCTGATCCGCAAGGGCCTGAGCTTCCGAGGAGACCCGCGAGAAGTCGTTGCCGACCCCGAGGCTCGCTACTTTGGTGCTCTCCTGGAGGAACGCACCCTCCTACCCAGCGCGAACGCGCTCACCCTCGACCCCCGCTTCGAAGACTGGCTTGTTCAAACCGCACCACAGAAGTAACACCATCTCCGGTTAGCGGCGACCTGGGAACGACGCTGAGTGGTCCTGATCGTAAGTTCGTACGCGGCGGTGAGCGCAGCTCGGGCTTACGTTCCCGCCAGAGTCTGCGTCGGTTTCCTGCCGGCACCTCCCAAGCGCCAAACTGTAGCCGGCCGACGACAAGATCGAGTTACCGCTTCTGCCGCTGTCCGCGCGGTCATGCCGATGACAGCGCGTCGCGATATCCGACAAGTGTGAACAAGGTTTGATGCTGTGGTCCGTGTCGGGTTGACCTGCCGGGTGACGGCTCAGAACCGTTCGGCGAGGGCGGTTAGTTTGGCGACGTACGCCGGCCAGTCCTGCTGCTCCGGGAGGTTGGAGACGTCCGCTCGGAGGCCGGCCGCGCCGTCGATCTGCTCGCGGAGGATGTCGGCGTGCCCGACGTGTCGCGCCAGGTCGACGATGACGTGCACCATGATGCGTTCCAGGGTGATCGGGTTGCGATCCTCCGTCCACCACGGCACTCGGCCGAGCGCGTCGAGCGGCAGCTCCTCGATGGTCGCG
>DATHIJ010000426.1:0-3196 GCA_035489975.1 Propionibacteriaceae bacterium
ATGGTGCTGGTCAAGAACGACGGCATACTTCCGTTGCAGCCGAGCTCGCTGAGGCAAGTGGCCGTGATCGGGCCCAACGCGGCGATCGCCAGAACGCTGGGTGGTGGCAGCGCAACCGTCTTTCCGTCTTACGTGTCCTCCCCACTCGAAGGGCTGCGGGCAGCACTGGGCGATGGGGTCGAGATCGTGCACGCGGCCCGGTGCCGTCCGGGAGCTGGAGCAGCTCCTTCGGTGCGTCCTCGGTCCGCTCGGTGCTGCGGACACCGGTCGCGTGCACGATCTCGACCCCATCGCCCAGTGCTGCCCGCAGCCCTTCGAGTGGGGAGGAAACGTAAGACGGAAAGACGGTTGCGCTGCCACCACCCAGCGTTCTGGCGATCGCCGCGTTGGGCCCGATCACGGCCACTTGCCTCAGCGAGCTCGGCTGCAACGGAAGTATGCCGTCGTTCTTGACCAGCACCATTCCGGCGGCCGAGCTCTGCCGCAGTTCAGTCCTCAGCTCCTCCTCGCCCCAGTTCCGAGCCTGCGGCGTGGCCGCCTCCAGCCCATCGAGCGCCCCGACCCGGGCGGCGAGCCGCAGGATGCGTAGCACATGCCCGTCGATCGCTGGTTCGGACACCTGGCCGGACCGGACCGCCTCAAGCAGCCATTCGGTCCAGGGACTCGAGGGTCCAGGCATCGCTAGATCAAGCAGATCCTCGCCCGCGGCTGCGACCGAGCGGGTGGCGTACCAGTCAGACACGATCACGCCGTCGAAACCCCACTCGCCCTTCAGCACGTCACGCTGCAAGGTGTTCTCAGTCATCGTGGTTCCGTTGACCTGGTTGTAGGCCGCCATGACCGCCCAGGCGCCTGCGGCAACGATCCGCTCGAACGGGGTGAGGTACAGCTCCCGCAGCACCCGCTCCTCGACCAGTGCATTCACGCTGAACCGGTCCGTCTCAGAGTCGTTGGCAACAAAGTGCTTGACCGTGGCAGCAACCCCCTCGGCCTGCAAGCCCGCGACGTACGCCGTACCGATCACGGCCGTAAGCTCGGGATCTTCGCTGAAGCACTCGAAATGCCGACCGCCGTAGGGAGTCCGGTGGAGGTTGACGGTGGGCGCCAGCAAGACGTCCACGCCTTTGCGGCGAGCCTCGCTAGCGAGGAGCCGCCCCATGCGCTCCACGGCGACCGGATCCCAGCTCGCCGCCAGGGAAGTCGGTGAGGGCACGTTGGCAGACGGACTGCGCTCATCCCAGGTCTCTCCACGCACACCTGCTGGGCCGTCGGATGTGACGAGCCGGCGCAGACCGATCTCGGGAATCGGATGCAACGCCCATATGTCGGCACCGGTCATCAAACGGACCTTCTGCTCGAGGCTGAGCTGTGCAAGCCGGTTGGCGATTTCTGCTTCGGGATCAACTGCTGTGATTTGGCTCATAGGGGTCATGTTGTCATCAGGTTTCCCCGTGGTGCCGTCGGCTCCGAGCCTGTCGCGCCGACAGCTGCCGCCGCTACCGTGAGCAGGTGAATATCGTGCTGATCTTGTTGTCGACGGGCGGCTCATGACCGCCGGAGTCGGCATTCCGACGGCCGCTCTTGAGGCGGAGTGCCAGCGGCTGCTGAACTTTGGCCGCCAGTTTCCCCATCCCTTGGGCGGTGCTGCGTGGCTCGATGCCACCGGCCAACCTGACCTATCTCGGCCGGTCTACACCTGGATCACGGCGCGGATGGTTCACGTGTACGTCCTGGGGCATCTACTCGGCCGGTCTGGTGATCTTGATCTAGCAGCGCAGGCGTTTGCTGGGCTGACCGGCCGGCTGCGCGACCGTGGCAGTGGCGGGTGGGTGACCAGCGTCGATTCCGCTGAGGGGAGTCCGGACGAAAAGGCGTGTTACACGCACGCTTTCGTGGTGCTGGCCGCGTCGTCGGCGTCCGTGGCCGGATTGCCGGGGGCTCGCGAGCTGCTCAACGAAGCGAACGAGGTTTGGGACCAGCGTTTCTTCGACGCCGAGGCTGGGATGTTCGTCGACTCTTGGAACCGCGGCTTCACCCAGCTCAGCGACTACCGGGGCGTCAACGCCAACATGCACGGGGTCGAAGCTCTACTGGCTGCTGCAGATGTGACCGGTGATGACATGCTGCGCGAGCGTGCCCTCGGAGTCGCTCGCCGCGTGGCGCTGGAGTTCGCCGAGCCACATTCCTGGCGGATACCCGAACACTTCAATTCCGCCTGGGAGGCGCAGCTGGAACACAACCGGGATCGCCCGGACGATCAGTTTCAGCCGTACGGCGCCACAGTCGGGCACGGCCTCGAGTGGTCGAGATTGCTGCTGCATCTGGAGGCGTCGCTGGCCGGCCCGCCGTCGTGGCTGCTGCCTGCCGCCGAAGGGCTGTTTGATCGTGCCGTGACCGACGGCTGGGCAGTGGACGGCGCCGACGGCTTCGTCTACACCACCGATTGGGACGGCACTCCAGTAGTCCGCGACCGGCTGCACTGGGTGCTTGCGGAGGCCATCGCCGCGGCCGCAGCGCTGCGAGCACGGACCGGCGATGATCGCTACGCCGAGCTGGCCGCGTCCTGGTGGGGGTACGCCGAACGCTACTTGTTCGATCGGACCTACGGGTCATGGCATCACCAGCTCGACGCCGACAACCACGTCATCGACACGGTCTGGCCAGGCAAGCCCGACCTCTACCACGCCGTACAGGCAACTGTCATCCCGCGGCTACCGCTCGCCCCGAGCATGGCAACAGCCCTATCCAGCAATCAGTCGAGCGCCTCGGCGCGATAAAGGACCGCGTGCTCGGGATGTATGCCGGCGGCCATCACGCCGACTGACGCCAGCGCGGCGCCGGATATGACCAATCCAGTGCCGCCGTCAGGCGGTAGACCCCAGCCGTCTGCGCAACGTTCGCCTGATGGTTCGAACTCCCTGGTAGTCGCCCCCCACCACGGCGGTGGATCCAGGCCCGAGGGCGGGCGCCCGACTGGAATCGGGCGGATGCGGTAGCGACGGTCCGGATCCAATCCTGGGAATCGCAGCCGGCCACGCAACATGACTTCGGATTGACCAATCGAGGCGACGGTGTAGATCGCCGAGGAGCGATCCGGGGCGATGATGCCGTACGCGTAGAGGGTGGGGTCGGGGAAGTCAAGGCGGATCAGATCCCCGCCCATCAGCAGTCTCCGGTTGGCCTTGTAGAAACTGAC
>DATHIJ010000427.1:0-7211 GCA_035489975.1 Propionibacteriaceae bacterium
CCACCCTGATCGGCACCAGGAAGTCGCATCACCTACGGTCTGCTCTGGACGCGCTCGAGGAGCCACTGGACGAGCAGCTGCTAGCCGAGTTGCTGGCGATGCGCCCGCCCGTGGGCGAGCGAACCTGGCCCAGCGGGTTGCCAGAGAACAGCGCCGAGGTCGGCTAGCGCTTCGGTCCAGCCAACAGCTGCCGAGCCATCACGATTCGTTGGATCTGATTGGTTCCCTCATAGATCTGAGTGATCTTTGCGTCTCGCATCATCCGCTCAACGGGGAAGTCCTTGGTGTAGCCGTAGCCGCCGAGGAGCTGCACGGCATCCGTGGTGATCTCCATTGCCACATCCGAGGCGAAGCACTTCGCGGCAGCCCCGAAGTAGGTCAGGTCGGCGTCCCCACGCTCAGATTTGGCCGCAGCGGCGTAGGTGAGCTGGCGGGCCGCCTCCAGCTTCATGCCCATGTCGGCGAGCATGAACTGCAACCCCTGGAACTCAGCAAGTGCCTTGCCGAACTGCTTGCGCTCCTTGACATAGCCGAGCGCGTAGTCGAGAGCACCTTGCGCAATGCCAACTGCCTGCGCCGCGATCGTGACCCGGGTGTGGTCGAGGGTTCGCATTGCTATCTCGAAGCCGGTTCCCTCGGCACCGATCATCCGGGACTCGGGGATGCGTACGCCGTCCAGGTACACCTCGCAGGTCGGAGACCCCTTGATGCCCAGCTTCTTTTCCGGGGCGCCGAAGGAGAGTCCGCCGTCGGTCTTCTCGACGACAAAAGCGCTGATGCCCTTCGCGCGAGCGTCTGGATCGGTCACCACGAACACCGTGTAGTAGTCCGACAGCCCAGCGTTTGTGATCCACCGCTTGACGCCTTGCAGGATGAAATGATCACCGTCGCGTGCGGCCCGAGTCCGCATGCTTACCGCGTCTGAGCCAGACTCCGGCTCGGACAGGCAATAGGACGCCATCGCGTCGCCTCGCGCAATCGGCGGTAGGTAGGTCTGCTTGATCTCTTCCGATCCGGCGAGCAGCCAGGGCATCGTGGCCAGCTTGTTGACTGCCGGAATGAGTGAGGTGGTGGCGCAAGCGCGAGCAACCTCCTCGATGACGATCACAGTCGCGAGCGCGTCAGCCCCGACCCCGGAGTAAGCCTCTGGAATGTGGGGGGCGTGGAAGTCAGCCGCAACCAGCGCTTCGAGTGATGCCTTGGGAAACTCCGCCAGCTCGTCGGCTTCGGCCGCGTGCGGCGCGACCTTCTCCTCGCACAACTCGCGAACCGCGGCGCGGAACGCCTCGTGCTCCTCACCGGGACGATACATGTCCTCAAAGTCACTCACACGATTCATTGTGCCCGCCGCAAACTAGACAGTCCGTGCGATCGGATCCCAGTCATCCGGTAACAGTGGCGGCTTGTCGACTGAGCTCGCAACCTCGACAAAGGCACGTGACTCGACCGACTCCGCGATCGCGATCATGGTGTCAAGAACGTGATAGCCCAGCGCCCCTTGCGCGCGATGCGGTCGACCTCCGCGAAGAGCGCGTGCCATGTCCAGCACTCCCGTCCCGCGGAACGACTTCGCCGTCGTAGTGGCCACCGTCTCCCAGGCCTCGCCGTCACGGCGTCTGATGGCGATCTCGCCGTCGAAATAGTTGGGATCAGGAAACAGCATCGTCGCCTCGGTGCCATTGACCTCGAGCAGGGTACGCGGAAGCGCCGAGTCGAAGGAGAAGATGCCCTGGGCGGACTGGCCGGATTCGAACTGGGCAAGGGCACTCACGTGGCTGGGTACAGTGACGTCGAACTCTTCACCCGCCTTGGGCCCGGAGCCAATCACCCGCCGTTCCTTCGCCTTCGACCCAAGCGCAGCAACCGAGGAAACTGACCCGAAGACCTGGACGAGCGCTGTCAGGTAGTAGGGCCCAACGTCGAACAGCGGGCCAGCACCAGCCGCGTACAGGAATGCCGGATTGGGATGCCACGACTCTGGCCCTGGCAACTGCAGCAGCGCCAGACCTGTGAGCGGTGTCCCGATCAAGCCCTGCTCGATAAGCTGGCAGGCCGTTTGGAGTCCCGGTCCCAGAAAGGTGTCGGGGGCGCAGCCAACCAGCAGGCGGGCCGCCTCAGCGTCGCGAAGCAAGCTCTGGCCGCTGACTCGATCCAGGGCTAGCGGCTTTTCGTTCCACACGTGTTTGCCAGCCCCGATCGCCTCGGTCGCGACCTCGGCGTGAGCCGCCGGGATGGTGAGGTTGACAACGATCTCGACGCCCGAGTGGCCGAGGACCGTGGCTACGTCTCCGGCGGCAGGGACGTCATATTTGGCGGCCTTCGCCCGAGCAGCCTCGGTGACAAGATCGCCGATCGCAAGCACCTCGGTGTCGGCGAATCTGGTGAGGTTCTCCAGGTAGGTGTCGCTGATAGTGCCGGCACCGATCACACCAACGCCTACCGGGCTGGCCATGATCAAGCTCGCTCGGCGAGCAGGAATTCGCGGCTGGCCCGTACGGCCTCGAGTACGTCGATTTCGGAGTCATCCAATTCCACTACACGAAGAGCTTGTGGAGCCGCATCGATGATGTCCCACACCGGCAACACACCCGATCCCACAGGGACCTGTTTGCTCGTATCGAGGGTCCCGTCGCCGTCCTTGATGTGCAAGGCGACGACACGCTCACCCAGACGGGTGAGTAGGGCCGGCACGTCGGCGCCCCCGGCGTAAGCCCAGTAGGTGTCCACCTCGAGCACCACTTCCGGAGCTACCCGATCCGCCAGCACTTCGAGCGCATGGACCCCGCTGATCTTGGACTCCAGCTCAAAGTGATGATTGTGATAACCGACTCGGAGGCCATAGCCGGCGGCCTTCGTCGCCACCGCATTGAGTTCGGATGCAATCTCGCTGACATCAGGCTCGGACTGCCAGCGAGTCGGGTCGACGTACGGCTCAATGATCGTCTGGACGCCGAGCTCGGCTGCGAGTTCACAAATCGCGTCGTGGTCCTCACCCACCAGGTGGACGTGTGCGGTGGGCGCAGTCAGGCCGTTCTTGGACAGTCCGTCACGCAGTTCGTCGCCAAAATTGAGGAGCGCGAACGGCTCGACCTGGGTGAACCCGAACGATGCGAGCTTCCCCAACGTGCCATCGAAATCCTGGGCGAGGGCCTCGCGCACTGTGTACAGCTGGACGGATAGATCAGACATTGGCCAACTCCTTCGCGGCGGTGGGCCCTACCCTGCCCGCAACCGGTCGGATACAGCAAGGGAATCGCCGAATTCGTTGTTGCCTGACCGGTCTTCGGGAAGGGCTACGTCGGCTCGGCCAGGAGCTGGCGGGCGAGCAAGGTGCCGCCAGCAGTGGCAACCGGAAATACCACGATCCCGGCGAATGGGATGGCGAGCAGCAGGAATGTAGGCACCGCGAAACCAAGCACCCGAAGCCTCCGTGTCCGCATGGCAGCGCGACGATCCGCGAGCCGTAGCATCCCGCGTCGTTCGAAGGGCGCGCCGACCAACTCGATCCCTAACATCCAGCCGCCAAAGGTCGCGGAGAGCACCGGCACAAGGGTCTGCCCCACAACAGGCACGAATCCGGTTGCAAACAACGCCAACGCGCCCACTATGGACACCGCGATGATCGTGACCGCCTGGCGCAGTGCCCGGAAAAGGCCCCGCGCCACGTTCTCCTTGAGCTCGGGCACCTCACCGAACTCTCGCTCGACAGATTCGGACAACTTGTCGTAGAGCGGCGAGCCGAGCGCGAGAGTCAATACGGTGAATGAGATCACCATCAGCAGCACCGACCCGGCGACCAGCGTGGTGCCGACTATCACCCGAATCGTGGTCGCCAGGCCCCGGGCCCAGCCGTCGGCGAACGGCGTGAGCCAATCGACGGCTGGCTCAAGCTGAGTGATCAACGCGATCAGCAGCCCGGTGAAGATCACAGATGTGATCGCCGGGGGTATCGCCCCCAGCAGGAACATCCGGGGGCGGCGCACGATCAGGCTCAACCCCCTCGTGAGCAACCCGGCACCGGCCAGCAACTCCTCCACCGCCGGCCGCGGCTTCTCGGTGAGATTAGCGGAGCCCACTGCCCTGGCCCTCCGTGTTTGCCCGTACGGCAGCGCCCTTGGCCTCTGCAGTCTGTCGAAGTTGATCTTGGAAATCGAGCATCTGCTGCCGCAGGCCAGGATCGCCGGCCGCCAGGATGCGTACCGCCAACAGCCCGGCGTTGCGAGCGTTGCCGATGGCGACCGTTGCCACCGGCACACCAGCCGGCATCTGCACGATCGACAGCAGGGAATCCATACCGTCCAGATACTTCAGCGGTACCGGCACTCCGATCACCGGCAGCGGAGTGACCGCTGCGAGCATGCCGGGTAGGTGCGCCGCGCCGCCTGCCCCGGCAATGATCACCTCGAGTCCACGATCATGAGCCGAACGCCCATAGGCGATCATGGCGTCGGTCATCCGGTGCGCCGAGACCACGTCGGCCTCGAAGGCCACGCCGAACTCCTGCAGTGCCACTCCGGCAGCGCCCATGATCGGCCAGTCCGAATCAGAACCCATCACAATCCCGACCCGCGGCCGAGGAGCCTCATCAGGCACTGGCATCTCCCATCAGGTACGCCGCGGCATGCCGCGCCCGTCTCCGCGTCTCATCAAGATCATCTCCGAAGGTGGTGACATGCCCCACTTTGCGACCGGGGCGTACGTGCTTGCCGTACAACTGCACCCGGAGCCGCCGATCACGGGCAAAACAATGCAGCAGGGCCGATGGAAGATCCTCCAGGCTCCCGCCGAATACGTTGTCCATCACGATCCACTTCTCCTTGCTGCTCGGATCGCCAAGCGGTAGGTCCAGCACAGCACGCAGATGGTTCTCAAATTGCGAGGTGTGGGCCCCGTCGATCGTCCAATGGCCGGTGTTATGCGGCCGCATTGCCAACTCGTTGACCACTACAGACCCATCGGCGCGCTGCATCAGCTCAACCGCAAGCACTCCCACCACTCCCAGCTCGTGAGCGATCATCAGCGCCAGCTGCTGGGACGCGACGGCCGGAGCATCTTCCAAACCCGGTGCTGGTGTGATCGTCTCCACACAGATGCCGTTGTGCTGCACCGATTCTGAGATCGGGTACGCCGCCGCCTGCCCAGACGGTGAGCGCACCACCAGGGCGCTGAGCTCACGAGTAAAGTCCACAAACTCCTCACCTATGATCTGCACGCCGTCGGCCACTGCGCCGAAAGGCTTGCCCGCCTCGGCAGCAGAGTCGAGCCGCCACACTCCCTTGCCGTCGTATCCACCGCGAGAAGTCTTCGCCACGATTGGCCAGCCCAACTCCTCGCCGAACGCGGCCAGTGCCGCCTCGTCGGCCACCACTCGACTGATCGGACAGGGAGCACCCAGCGCCGTCAGTCGATCACGCATGATCGCTTTGTCCTGAGCGTGGATCAGGGCCGCGGGGCCTGGCCGAACCACCACCCCCGCCGACTCGAGATCTCGCAGCAGCCCAGTGGGCACATGCTCGTGGTCGAAGGTCACTACGTCGCAACCGCCAGCAAAGCTGCGCACAGTTGAGGGGTCCGTGTAATCGCCAACGGTGACGTCATGCACCACGGTCGCTGCCGAAGTGTCGGGTGCCTCCGCCAGCAACCGCACGTTGATCCCGAGGCCGATTGAGGCGGCGTGCATCATCCGAGCAAGTTGCCCACCGCCGATGATGCCCACGGTGAAGGTCCGCCCTCGCCTCACTCGCGGAAGCGTACCGCTCACTGCAGCCTGAAGATCACCGAACGCTGCACGATGAAATTGACTGTGGTGGCAATCCCCTGGGCGATGACGAACGCGATGATCTGAACGCTGAGCTGGCTCAGGCCTTGAGCAGTGAGCAGGGTGAACAGGATGCTGAACAGGCCGACTTGCAAGGGGAACGTCACTGCGTACAAGACCACAACGGCGACGAATCGGCGAGTCGACGGCGAGGCCCGGAAGGTCCAGCGTCGGTTGATCAGATAAGCGGTTGTGGTGCCAGCGATGAAGGAGATCGCCTTGGCGGGTGTGTGCCCAAGCCCCAGAGCCATCAAGATCACCAACAGTCCGAAGTCGACGATCGCTGAGAAACCGCCCGTGATGATGAATCGGGTGAGTTGGGCGGGCAGTGGAAGGGCGCTTTCCCGCTCATCGACAGGCAGCTCGACGGGCTGCGGGAACGGGTGGGGATGTTCGGTCATGGACCGATCTCCCGCCAGCTTGGCCAACGCGGAGCCCGGCGCAAGTTGAAGGCCTCGATGCCCTCGACCCGGTCGGCTGAGAATGCCGCCTCTTCCCATGACTGACTCTCGATTTCCAGGCCGCCGGCTAGGTCGACATCGAGGCCCTTGCGAAGCGCGCGCTTGGCGGCGCGCAGGCTGATCGGGGACTTGGCAGCGATTTCATCGGCGAGCTCATATGCGCAGCTACGTGCCCCACGTTCTGGAACGAGTCGGTCGACAAGTCCCATTCGCAGTGCCTCGTCGGCAGCCACCTTTCGCCCGGTGAACACCAGATCGGCCGCGCTGTTCAGCCCGATCCGACGAGGCAGCAGCTGAGTACCGCCGCCGCCTGGGATGAGGCCCAAGCCCACCTCCGGCAGTGCAAAGACAGCGCTGGCCGATGCGATGATCAGGTCGCAGCACAACGCCAATTCGCAGCCACCGCCCAGCGCGAACCCCTCCACGGCGGCAATCACAGGGACAGGTATCTCGAGGAGCGCCGCGAAGGTCTCCTGGACGACCAGCCGCTGCCCGCGAAGATCATCCTCGGCGAAGCCACGCCGTTCCTTGAGATCAGCTCCCACGGAGAAGGCGTTTTCGAGGGCGCTCGAGACGATCACCACACTCACCTGATCATCAGCAGCAAGCTGCGTGGCGGCCCGACCCAGCCGGCGGAGCTGCTCGGTAGACAATGCGTTCATGGCGTCGGGGCGATTCATGATCACCTCGGCGACATGGGCCGAGGGTCGCCCGATATCGACGGTCATGTGCGAGCAGCAGGGGGGTTCTGAGTGCCCTGTGGACCGAACAGCAGGTGGGTGATCTCTCGGCTCACATGCTCGACATCAGGCACATCTCGCAGCACGATCATGCCGTCCTCGGCAGCAGTCTGGACGTTGAGGGAGCCACAACCAAGTATTCGATCCAGCAGGCTGCGCTCGTAGGACACCTCATTGATCCGATTCAGCGGG